>NZ_LKBR01000092.1:0-202 GCF_002723595.1 Pseudomonas sp. ICMP 460 | reverse complement strand
ATCGTAGTGCTGACGGTGGAACCGTTGGCGTAAACATCGTTGGCCGGAGTATCCACGGCCACGGTGCCAACCGACTCACCCGCCTTAATAGTGATCACCGAGCCATTGCTCAGTGTCACGTTTACCGGCGTCTGCGCAGGATTGGTCAAAGTAGCGGTGTAGGTAATCTGACCGCCTTCGGTGACCGAATTGTTTGCGGTCA
>NZ_LKBR01000091.1:0-203 GCF_002723595.1 Pseudomonas sp. ICMP 460 | reverse complement strand
CCCAAAGAGTGGCTGGAAGGCAAAGCCGCGAATGCTCACGTGTCGACGGATCGGGTACTCAAGGCAGCTAAGCTCAAAAGACCTTGAAAGGGCTGGCTCTTACAGCCAGCCCTTTCAAGGTCTTTGATAAAATCCCCCAAAACGCCAGTCAGGGGAACGAAATCGATGTGGGCAGAAGTTCTAGCGCGGTTTGAGAAAAAAGC
>NZ_LKBR01000090.1:0-206 GCF_002723595.1 Pseudomonas sp. ICMP 460 | reverse complement strand
CTCGCTTTCGCTACGCCTCCCCTATTCGGTTAAGCTCGCCACTGAAAATAAGTCGCTGACCCATTATACAAAAGGTACGCAGTCACCCAACAAAGTGGGCTCCCACTGCTTGTACGCATACGGTTTCAGGATCTATTTCACTCCCCTCTCCGGGGTTCTTTTCGCCTTTCCCTCACGGTACTAGTTCACTATCGGTCAGTCAGTAG
>NZ_LKBR01000089.1:0-213 GCF_002723595.1 Pseudomonas sp. ICMP 460 | reverse complement strand
CCCGCTTTTGATCTGCTTCAACCACTCAGGTCGGCTTTCAGGCCGCCGTGCTCTTGGGTGAGAAAGGCTTGTTTGCGACGCTGTACGCGGGAATTCGTGCCGACATGCTGGACGCGCCGTATATGCGTGACTTTTTGCTGACGGCGAAAGACACCTCGTTTTCGACACTGGACGGCGTGAGCGCGGTGCGCTGAGGAAGAACCCCAAACCAAA
>NZ_LKBR01000088.1:0-206505 GCF_002723595.1 Pseudomonas sp. ICMP 460 | reverse complement strand
CAAACCGCGCTAGAACTTCTGCCCACATCGATTTCGTTCCCCTGACTGGCGTTTTGGGGGATTTTATCAAAGACCTTGAAAGGGCTGGCTGTAAGAGCGAAACCGATACAAGCCATCCCCCAAAGAACGGATATGCACGAAAATCCAAAGAACCCCCCGAGCCCGTTTGCTGCGCGACAGCGCTACATCAAAGATGCAGTGGGGCCTCCCACATTTTTAACAGCATTCCAAATTCACCCGGCAATCGCTGAACGTTTTGTCATCCTAACCCGTCATACCTTTCCTTGAGCTAGTGTAGGCATAGCCGACCACTCAGCCCCGCGATTAGTCCAAAACCGCCTATTCATGTTTAACTTGAATGTTCGTTCAAGTTAAACCCGGTGGTTCGCTGCCCGCTCACAACAGGAGGCTTACCTTTGCTGAGTCCGTTATTTACAGCCACATCCGACACCTTCGGGGTGCATCGTTCATGAGTGCATCGTCCACCCCATCCAGCGGCCAAGTGCGCATGAATGCGCCGGTGTTCTACTTTGCCGCCACCGTGATCATGCTGTTTGGCATCACGGTTATCGCTATCCCGCAACAAGCCGGTGCCTGGCTGCTGGCCGCGCAAAACTGGGCGGCCAACACGGTCGGCTGGTACTACATGCTGGCGATGACCCTGTATCTGGTCTTCGTGGTGGTCACCGCGCTATCGGGCTACGGCAAGATAAAACTCGGTGCCGACCACGACGAGCCCGAATTCAGTTACCTGTCCTGGGCCGGCATGTTGTTCGCCGCCGGGATCAGCATCACGCTGTTTTTCTTCTGCGTGTCCGAGCCGCTGACGCACTTGGTGCAACCGCCGCAGGGCGCGCCGTTGAACGCCGATGCTGCGCGCCAGGCCATGCAGATTCTGTTTCTGCACTGGGGCCTGCACGGCTGGGGCGTGTTCGCCTTTGTCGGCATGGCGCTGGCGTACTTTGCCTACCGGCATAACTTGCCGCTGGCGCTGCGTTCGGCGCTGTACCCGCTGATCGGCAAGCGCATTAACGGGCCTATCGGTTACGCAGTGGATGGCTTCGGCATCATTGCCACGGTGTTTGGCCTCGGCGCCGACATGGGCTTTGGCGTGCTGCACCTCAACTCCGGCCTCGACTACCTGTTCGGCATCGCGCATACCCAGTGGATTCAGGTCGGCCTGATCACGCTGATGATGGGCGCCGCGATCCTGGTGGCCGTGGCCGGCGTCGACAAGGGCGTGCGCGTGATGTCCGACATCAACATGCTGCTGGCCTGTGCGCTGCTGCTGTTCGTGTTGTTTGCCGGGCCTACCCAGCATTTGCTTAACACCCTGATCCAGAACATCGGTGACTACCTGGGGGCGTTGCCGACCAAGAGTTTCGACGTGTACGCCTACGACAAACCCAGCGACTGGCTGGGCGGTTGGACGGTGTTCTACTGGGCCTGGTGGATCGCATGGTCGCCGTTCGTGGGCCTGTTTATTGCGCGCATCTCGCGTGGCCGTACCATCCGCGAATTCGTGTTTGGCGTGCTGCTGATTCCGCTGGGTTTCACCCTGGCGTGGATGTCGATTTTCGGCAACAGCGCCATCGATCAAGTGCTCAACCACGGTATGGCCGCGCTCGGCCAGTCGGCCATTGACGATCCGTCGATGAGCCTCTACTTGCTGCTCGAAACCTACCCGTGGAGCAAGACCGTGATCGCGGTCACGGTGTTTATCAGCTTCGTGTTCTTCGTCACCTCGGCCGACTCCGGCACCGTGGTGCTGTCGACCCTGTCGTCCAAAGGCGGCAACGCTGACGAAGACGGGCCGAAATGGCTGCGTGTGTTCTGGGGCGCGATGACCGCGCTGGTCACCAGTGCCTTGCTGTTTGCCGGCAGTATCGATTCGCTGAAGTCGGCAGTAGTGCTGACCTCGCTGCCGTTCTCGCTGATTTTGCTGTTGATGATGTGGGGGCTGCACAAAGCCTTCTACCTTGAGTCGCAAAAGCAGATTGCGCAGTTGCATTCCCTGGCACCGGTGTCGGGTTCGCGCAAGGGCACGGGCGGCTGGCGCCAACGTTTGGGCCAGGCGGTGCATTTCCCGTCCAGGGATGAGGTGTACCGTTTCCTTGAAACCACGGTGCGGCCGGCGATCGAAGAAGTGACGGCGGTGTTTGTCGAAAAAGGCCTGAGTGTCGTCACTCAGCCGGACCCGTCCAACGACAGCGTCAGCCTCGAAATTGGCCACGGCGAAGAGCATCCATTCGTTTACCAGGTACAGATGCGCGGCTATTTCACGCCGTCATTTGCACGCGGTGGCATGGGCTCCAAGCAGCTCAATAACCGTCGCTATTACCGCGCCGAAGTGCACTTGAGCGAGGGCAGCCAGGACTACGACCTGGTCGGCTACACCAAGGAGCAGATCATCAACGACATCCTCGACCAGTACGAGCGTCACTTGCAGTTCCTGCACTTGGTGCGCTAACCGGTTGAACCCCGCAAAGCCCCGTTCTACGGGGCTTTCTTAAACTTAATTTCATCCGTCAAAGCGCTGTTTTGACGCGTAACTGTCATCTGGTCACTGCGTAATTGTGTGAAGCGTTTGACGCTTTCATTTCAGAACAGTGACGGAGACCGGTAACAATGAAGACGTTAATAAGCCCTGTGGTGGGTGTCGCCATGGCGAGCTTTATGCTGTCCGCGCATGCCGATTTTATTGATGACAGCCACGCCGATGTGACCTTGCTCAATCGCTACCTCAACCAACAAGGGCGAGACGTGGTGAACAGCAACGCCAAGGCCCACAGCATTCGTGATTGGGGCCAGGGTTTCGAGTTCAACTTCAAGTCCGGTTACACCGAAGGCCCGGTAGGCTTTGGCCTGGATGTGCAGGCGTTTTATGGGTTGAAACTGGATTCGGGCGGCGACCTCAACGACAAGAATCATCAGGGCCGCTACCCAGGCAGCATGTTCCCGTTGGATGACGGCAAGTCTGCCGACCAGTTCGGCGTGCTCAGCCCCACGTTCAAAATGCGCTTTGCCAAAGATGAACTGCGCCTCGGCACGCTCTACGCTAGCAACCCGGTGCTGGCCAACACCGACGGTCGCCTGTATCAGCAGACCAATACCGGTGTGCAACTGGTGTCCAGGGACCTCTCTGATTTCACCTTCACCGGCGGCGATATTTTTAAAACCAAGATACGCAACGAAACCGGCGACCAGGGAATGATCACGGCGGGCGGTACTAAAGAGAGCGACCGCTTCCTGTTCGGCGGCGCCGACTACACCGGCCTGCCGGGCACCACGGTCAGCCTTTGGTATTCCAACCTTGAGGATTACTACCAGCAGTTTTTCCTCGGTGCCAAACGCCATGACGCCTTGTCGGTCGGTGCCATCGACAGCGATGTGCGCGTGTTCCGCAGCCTGGGTGTGGGCGGTAACGCCGACGGCGACAGCGATTTTGCCGCCGCAGGCCTTTACGGCGACGGCACCGGCAAGGGCCGCATCAACCAGACCACCGCAAGCCTGCTTGAAAGCTACAGCCTGGACGGCCATACCGTCGGCCTGGGCATCCAGAAAAACAGCGGCGACAGTGATTTCCCTTACCTCGATTCTGGCCTGAACAGCGGTGACGCACGCCAAGGCCCCGGCTCCGGTGCGGATACGCCAGCGCTGACCAACCTGCAGTTGAACAAATTCCAGCACGCCGGCGAGCGCACGTGGCTGGCGCAGTACAAATATGACTTCGGCAAACTCGGCCTCACCGGCCTGACGTTCTCTGCCGCCTACGCGCATGGCGATGACATTCGCACCGCGCAAGGCACCACCAGCGAATGGGAGCGTGACGTTGCCGTCGCCTACCAAGTACCCACCGGCACCCTCAAAGGCCTCGGCGTGACCTGGAAAAACGCCCACGCGAGCCCGGACATTACCGGCGCCACCGTGCAGGACGAAAACCGCCTCTATGTCAGCTATGTCGTTCCACTCTGGTAGGAAATTGCTGTACAAGGAAAGGGCAGATTTAAGCGACCCAACGGGTTAAAAGCCCTGGGAATAAGCATATTCCCAGGGCTTGTTTGCCCTAAGCCCAGAGAGGATTCGATGACGTACATTGCTGCCGAAAACCGCTATGAATCTATTCCGTATCGCCGTGTAGGGCGCAGTGGATTGGTGCTGCCGGCACTGTCCCTGGGGCTGTGGCACAACTTTGGCGACAGCACCCCGATCGACACCCAGCGCGCCTTGCTGCGCACGGCGTTCGACCTGGGGATCAACCACTTTGACCTCGCCAACAACTATGGCCCGCCCTACGGCAGCGCCGAGATCAACTTCGGCCGGTTGCTGCGCGAAGACTTCAAGCACTACCGTGATGAATTGATCATCTCCAGCAAAGCCGGTTGGGACATGTGGCCAGGCCCGTACGGCCAGGGCGGTGGCTCGCGCAAATACGTGCTGGCGAGCCTGGACCAGAGCCTGCAACGCCTCGGCGTCGACTACGTGGATATTTTTTACTCGCACCGTTTTGACGCCGACACCCCGCTGGAAGAAACCGCCAGCGCCCTCGCCACTGCCGTGCAGCAGGGCAAGGCGTTGTACATTGGTATTTCTTCTTACTCGGGGGTAAAAACCCGCGAAATGGCCGCGTTGCTCAACGAGTGGAAAGTGCCGTTGCTGATCCACCAACCGGCCTACAACCTGCTGAACCGCTGGGTTGAAAAAGACCTGTTGGACACCACCGAAGAACTCGGTGCCGGGGTGATTGCCTTCACGCCGCTGGCCCAGGGTTTGCTCACCGACAAGTACCTCAACGGCGTGCCGGCGGATGCGCGGGTCAACCGTCCAGGCGGCGGTTCGTTGCAGGCCAAACACTTGTCCGAAGCCAACATCGCCCACGTGCGCGCGCTGAATGAAATCGCCCAGCGTCGTGGCCAAAGCCTCGCGCAATTGGCATTAGCCTGGACCCTGCGTGACCCACGGGTGACCAGTGCCCTGATCGGCGCGAGTCGGCCGGAGCAGATCATCGAGAACGTCGGCGCGTTGAACAACCTCAGCTTCAGCGCCGAAGAGTTGGCAGAGATCGACCGGTTCGCCCAGGAAGGCGGGATTAACTTGTGGGAAAAGCCATCCACCGCTGAATAACCCCGGTCAATGAGGGAGCGGGCTTGCTCGCGATGGCGGTCTGTCAGTCGATAAATATAGCGGCTGACCCACCGCCATCGCGAGCAAGCCCGCTCCCACATTTGATCTTCAGTGTGGCTGACATCGCGGTCGGCTTAGAAGGGCGCGTCGCCCAGAATCGTTGCCCGGTGCATAACCCGCCGCTGCGGCCGGTAGTCATCCACCGCGTAATGCTGGGTCACGCGGTTATCCCAGAACGCTACGTCATTTGCCTGCCAACGCCAGCGCAGGGTGAACTCAGGGCGTGTTGTGTGGGCGAACAGCAGCTTTAAAATCGCTTCGCTTTCGGCCGGCTCCAGCTCATTTATCCGGGTGGTAAACCCCTCATTCACAAACAACGACTTGCGCCCGCTCACCGGGTGCGTGCGCACCACCGGGTGTGACAGCGGCGGGTTCTGCTTGCGGGTGGCTTCCCAGCGCGCGAGGTCTTCGGCGGTGTTGCCGAAGCGCTCCAGCGGAAACGACTTGGTGAAGTCATGAGTCGCCGTCAGGCCGTCGAGCAAGTGTTTGAGCGGCGCCGACAGTGCCTCATACGCCGCAATCCCGCTGGCCCACAGCGTATCGCCGCCAAACGCCGGCAACAGCTTGGCGCTGAGGACCGCGCCAAGTGCCGGGGTGGCCAGGAAGGTCACGTCGGTGTGCCACACGGCGTTGTCGCGCACGTCGGTGACGGCAGTGTCGAGGATCAGCACTTCGGGCTGTTCCGGCACGTTGGGGTAGATCGGATGGATGTGCAGGTCACCGAAATTCGCCGCGAACCGTGCCTGTTGCTGCGGGCTGATGGCCTGGTCCCGGAAGAACAGCACCGAGTGCGTGAGCAACGCCTGTTCGATGGCGTCGCGCTGTTCGGGTTGCAGCGGTTGGGTGATGTCGACGCCACTGATCCGGGCGCCAAGGGCGATGCTTAACGGGGTAACGGTCAGGCTGTTCATGCGCTTCTCACTCAGTGTGCCTGGCCATGCCAAGGCACCCATTTACGCTGCAGGGCGCGCAGGCCCATTTCCATGGCGAAGGCGATGAGGGCGATCACCAGAATCCCCAATACCACCACATCGGTGACCAGAAATTGCGCGGCCGACTGCACCATAAAACCCAGGCCGCTGGTGGCCGCGATCAACTCGGCGGCGACCAATGTCGACCAGCCCACACCCAGGCCAATGCGCACGCCAGTGAGGATGTCGGGCAGTGCGCTCGGCAGGATCACATGGCGAATCAACTGCGCCCGTGTTGCTCCCAGCGACTGCGCAGCGCGCAGCTTGGCCGGGTCGACAGTGCGCACGCCGGTGGCCGTGGCGATGGCAATCGGCGCAAAAATCGCCAGGTAAATCAGCAGCACCTTGGACAGCTCGCCGATGCCGCACCAGATCACGATCAATGGCAGGTAAGCCAGCGGTGGGATCGGCCGGTAAAACTCGATCAGCGGGTCGAGAATGCCGCGCGCAATACGGTTGGCGCCAATGGCAACCCCGACCGGCACGGCGGTCAGTACCGCAAAACCCAGCCCCAACCCGATGCGGCTGAGGCTCGCACCAAGGTGCTGCCACAAGGTGGAATCCATGTAGCCCGTGGTCGCCAGCAACCAGCCTTTTTGCAACACCGCAGAGGGCGGCGGCAGGAACAGCGGTTCAATCAAACCGGTGGCGGTGACGGCCCACCAGATCGCCAGCAACGCGAGCAGCGTCAACAGGCTGATCCAGCGCGTGCTCAGGCTGCGCTGCAGTGGAATAACCGCGTGCGCCGCCGGCTTGGCGACGCTGGCGGGAAGCTCAAAACTGCTCATGCGCTCACCTGTCGTTGCGAGAACACTTTGCCCAGCACGTGTTCGCGGGTTTCGATAAAACGCGGGTCGGACTTGATCGCCCGCGCCGATTCACCGGCGGCGTAGCGTTGGCCGAAGTCGAGGCTCAGGCGCTCGACGATCTGGCCG
This sequence comes from Pseudomonas sp. ICMP 460, assembly GCF_002723595.1. Lineage (NCBI taxonomy): Bacteria > Pseudomonadati > Pseudomonadota > Gammaproteobacteria > Pseudomonadales > Pseudomonadaceae > Pseudomonas > Pseudomonas sp. ICMP 460. The sequence goes on along the minus strand of NZ_LKBR01000088.1, from coordinate 199,415 downwards.
GGGTTGGGCGCCAGCAGAATCAAGTCGGTGGCGAGAAATACCGCTTCTTCGATGTCGTGGGTAATCAGGAAAACCGGCTTGGCGGTGCGCTGCCAGACTTGCAGCAGCAGTTCCTGCATGTGCTCGCGGGTGAAGGCATCAAGGGCGCCGAAGGGTTCGTCCATCAGCAGCACACGCGGGTCGGCAGCCAAGGCACGCGCCAGGCCGACACGCTGCTTCTGGCCGCCGGAGAGTTGCCAGATGCGGCGGTTGTCGAAACCGGCGAGGTCGACCAGGGCAAGCATCTCGCGGGCGCGCACCTCACGCGCGGCCTTGGCGACGCCGGCCAGTTCCAGGCCGAAACCAACGTTGGCCAGCACGTCTTGCCAGGGCAGCAGCGCATCGTCCTGGAACACCACGCCGCGTTCGGCGCCGGGGCCTTTGACCGGCACGCCGTCGAGGGTGATGCGCCCGGCAGAGGGTTCGACAAAACCGGCAATCAGGTTCAACAGCGAGGTCTTGCCACTGCCGGACGGGCCGAGGGCCACCAGCAATTGCTGAGGCCCAAGCTCAAGTGAAATATCTGCCAGTACCGGTGCTGTGGCGCCTGGGTACTGTGCGCTGATGCGCTCCAGTTGTAGCAAGGCCATCGCGATGAACTCCTGAATCAATGAGTGATGAACTTGGCGCTGACGAAAGGCGCGTAGTCCGGCAGTACCGCGTCAACCTTGCCTTGTTCCTTGAGGAACGCCGCGGTGTCGGTCACAGCCTTGGTGGTCGGAGCGCCGAGCAGCGTCACTTGGTCTGCCGCCAGCGGGTAGACGTTGCCTTGCAGCAGCAACGGGATGTCACTGGCCTTGGCGCCGGAGAGCTTCACCAGCTTGTCGATATTGGTTTTATCGGCAAGCCAGGCGTGTGGGTCTTTGCGGTACTCGGCGTAGGCATCCAGAGTGACTTTGGCAAAGGCGCTGACGATTTCCGGGTGCTTCTCGGCAAAATCCTTACGCACGATCCACGCATCGAAGGTTGGCGCGCCGAACGTGGCCAGTTCGCCGGAGGTGATCAGCACCTTGCCGTTTTCCTTGGCCACGCCGAGGGCCGGGTCCCACACGTAAGTGGCGTCAATATCACCGCGCTTCCAGGCGGCGATGATCGCCGGTGGCGCGAGGTTGAGGATGGTCACTTTCGAGGGGTCGATGTTCCAGTGCTTCAGTGCGGCCAACAGGCTGTAGTGGCCGGTGGAAACGAAGGGCACGGCGATTTTTTTGCCGATCAAGTCCTGCGGGCTGTTGATGCCTGAACCATTGCGCGCTACCAGCGCTTCGGCGCCGCCGATCTGGGTGGCGACGAGGAAGGTTTCCACCGGCACTTTGCGGGTAATCGCGGCGGTCAGCGGGCTCGAACCGAGGTAGCCGATCTGCACGTCACCGGAGGCAATGGCGGCGATGATGTCGGAACCGTTGTCGAATTTGCGCCAGTCGATCTTGGCGTGGGTGGCTTTTTCATACGCGCCGTCGGCCTGAGCGACTTTGGCCGGGTCTACGGTGGTCTGGTAAGCGATGGTCACGTCCGCCGCCTGGGCAAACAGGCTGGCACCGGCCAGGGACAATGCGGCCAAGAGGCGCAGAGGGGTTAAACGTTTCAAGGGGGAAGCTCCTCAATCAGGCGGCCGAGGGTCGGCGAGTGAGGAGACTAAATGATCTAAGAATCCGAAAATAAATAACATTTTCGAATTAGCTTATGAGGAGAAGAGGGAATGCCAATCTTAGATTCAATGCAGGCAAATGTGGGAGAGGGCTTGCTTCCGATAGCAGTCTTTCAGTCAATCATTCACTGACTGACACTCCGCTATCGAGAGCAAGCCCCCTCCCACATAAACCTCAGTTCCCGGAGGGCATCAAGCCCGGTATCAGTTACTGATCGCCAGGATACTGGCCTGGTACGACCCGACAAACACGTCAAAGTCGCCCACTTCGTTCTGCTCCAGCTCTGCCTGTTGCGCCAGCGACGTGCGCGCCAGTTGCTCAAAATGCGCCTGCTCTTCAGCCGGCAACGGCTCCTTGCGGAAGTACTCGGCATGCACCTCACTCTGGTGCAGCGAGAACTGCGCAAAACTCTCTTTGCGCTCGGCCATAGCCGCCAGTACTTGGGCCGATGGCGTCAGGGACGGGTCCTTGACCTTCGCCAACTGGGCGTCCAGCGCCTGGCTGTGTTCCTGCATGCCATGGCTCTCATCGAGCAAAGCGGCCAACGGCGCAATCTGCTCGAGCAACTCGGTGGCCCACTCGGTCATGCCCACGGCTTGGCCCTCACGCTGCAATTGCAGGCCGGGGCGACGGCCTTCCTTGACCACACTGAGGAAGTTGGAGGTGGCGTTGCCGCAGTCGCTGTTGGCGAACAGCGGGCTGTCGTTCAGCGCGCAATACAGCAGGAACGCGTCGAGGAAGCGTGATTCCGGCAGGTCGATACCCATCGGCAAGAACGGGTTGATGTCCAGGCAGCGCACTTCGATGTATTGGATGCCACGCGCGACCAGCGCCTGAATCGGCCGCTCGCCGGTGTAGGTCACACGCTTGGGGCGGATGTTGGAGTAGTACTCGTTTTCGATCTGCAGGATGTTGGTGTTGAGCTGTACCCACTCACCGTCCTTGTGCGTGCCCACTTCGACGTACGGCGCGTAAGGCGTTGCCACCGCTTCGCGCAGGCTGTCGGTGTAGCTGCTCAAATCGTTGTAGCACGGCGTGAGGCCAGCCTGGGCGTTGCTTTGGTAACCCAAGTCGCTCATGCGCAGGCTGGTCGCGTACGGCAGGTACAGCGTGTCGGCGTCGAGCATTTCCAACTGGTGCGAGCGACCGCGCAAGAAACCCGCGTCCAGCGCTGGCGAGGCACCAAACAGGTACATCAGCAGCCAGCTGTAGCGGCGGAAGTTACGGATCAGCGCGATATAGGCCGTGGACTGATAGTCGCGGTCAGTGCCGACAAAACCTTCAGTCTCCTTGAGCAACGGCCAGAGCTTTTCCGGCAGCGAAAAGTTGTAGTGAATACCGGCGATGCACTGCATGGTCTTGCCGTAACGCAGGGCCAGGCCCTTGCGGTACACGTACTTGAGCTGGCCGATATTGGAGGTGCCGTAGTAGGCAATCGGAATATCTTCCTCGGCCGGCAACGGGCACGGCATCGACGGGCTCCACAGGTATTCGCTGCCAAGCTTGGTGTAGGCAAAACGGTGAATCTTGTCCAGGCTGCTCAGGGTATCGGCCGGGTTGGGCAGGGCGGGAGTGATGAACTCCAGCAGCGATTCCGAGTAGTCGGTGGTGATCTGTTCGTGGGTCAGCGCAGCGCCCAAAGCTTCCGGGTGCGGCGTTTGTGCCAGACGACCGTCACCGGTGACGCGCAGGCATTCGCGCTCGATGCCGTGCAAGCATTGCTCTAGCAAAGAGAGGTGTTCGCGCTTGCCGAGCAGGGCCAGGCGGCGGTTGAGAAGTTCGCTCAAGTTGGATTCCTTCACGCGTCAGTCGCCCCAATATGGGGGTGGGCAGGACGGTCTACAAGGGTGAAGTTAAAACTGGCGTGATCGCCTGGTTTTGAGTCGATTTGACCCGCTCTGAAAAAGCCTTCTTCACTCCATGAGTTTGGCTATGGCGCGGCAAGAAAATTCCGACGCTGTTGTCGCAGCGCCGAAATTAACTCAAATCGAGGGTGGGGATCTACAGAACAGCGAAGGTGCCTTGTGCTTTTGCGACCAGTTTTTGGTCCTGGACCACATCCGCTTCCACCACCAGCGTGCGCCTGCCGGCGTGAATCACCCGGCTGGTGCACACCACGTCGCCCTGCGAGACGGCGCGGATATAGTTGATTTTGCACTCGATGGTCGCGCTCTGCTGGTCAAAACCATGGGTGCTGGAACACGCCAGCCCCATCGTAATGTCCACCAGGCTGAAAATCGCCCCGCCATGCAGCTTGCCCGCGCGGTTGCGCAGTTGCGGCTCCAGGCTCAGGGCCACTTCGGCAACGCCTTCTTCAAGGCGCTGCAGGCGGCAGCCGATCAGCTCGCTGAACGCGCTCTGGGTCAAACCGGCGGGAATTTCCATCAGCGCTTCTTCAACTGTTTGGCATTCGCGAACAGCGACGCCATCGCATTGTTGCTCGGCGCTGCGGTGGCGGTTTCCTTGCGCGGTGCGCTGCTTTCAGAGCGGCTCTGCGACTGGCGCGGTGCCGAGCCTGGGCGTGCACCCCGCGCGCCGTCGATTTTCTCGCCGGGAGTGTCGCTCATGCGCATCGACAGGCCTACACGTTTGCGCGGAATATCGACTTCCATGACCTTGACCCGTACCACGTCACCGGCTTTCACCGCTTCGCGCGGGTCCTTGATGAACTTCTCGGACAGCGCAGAAATATGCACCAAACCGTCCTGATGCACGCCGATGTCCACAAACGCGCCGAAGTTGGTCACGTTGGTGACCACGCCTTCGAGAATCATGCCCAGTTGCAAGTCCTTGAGGTCTTCGACGCCATCCTGAAACTCGGCGGTCTTGAACCCGGGGCGCGGGTCGCGGCCGGGTTTTTCCAGCTCTTGCAGGATGTCGGTGATGGTCGGCACACCGAAGGTTTCGTCGGTGTACTTTTTCGGGTCCAGGCGTTTGAGGAACGCGGCGTCGCCGATCAGCGAGCGAATGTCGCGGTCGGTTTCGGCGGCAATACGCTGCACCAGCGGGTAGGCTTCCGGGTGAACGGCGGAAGCGTCCAGCGGGTTATCGCCGTTCATCACACGCAGGAAACCTGCGGCCTGTTCGAAGGTTTTTTCACCCAGGCGGGCGACTTTTTTCAGCGCCGCGCGGGTTTTGAACGCGCCATTTTCGTCACGGTGGGTCACGATGTTCTGCGCCAGCGTGGCGTTTAGCCCGGAAATTCGCGCCAGCAACGCCACCGAAGCGGTGTTTACGTCGACGCCCACGGCGTTCACGCAGTCTTCCACCACGGCATCCAGGCCGCGCGCCAGTTTCAGCTGCGACACGTCGTGCTGGTACTGGCCGACACCGATGGATTTCGGGTCGATCTTCACCAGTTCGGCCAGCGGGTCTTGCAGGCGGCGCGCGATGGACACCGCGCCACGGATCGACACGTCGAGGTCCGGGAATTCCTTGGAGGCCAGTTCCGACGCCGAGTACACCGAAGCGCCCGCCTCGGACACCATGACTTTGGTCATTTTCATGGCCGGGTATTTTTTGATCAGCTCGGCAGCCAGTTTATCGGTTTCACGGCTGGCGGTGCCGTTGCCGATAGCGATCAGGTCCACCGCGTGCTTGGCGCACAAGGCGGCCAGAATGGCCAGGGTCTGATCCCACTTGTTGTGCGGCACGTGTGGGTACACGGTGGCGTGGTCGAGCAGCTTGCCGGTGGCGTCGACCACCGCAACCTTGCAACCGGTGCGCAGGCCCGGGTCGAGGCCCAGCGTTGCGCGCGGGCCGGCCGGAGCGGCCAGCAGCAAGTCGTGCAGGTTGTGGGCGAACACGTTGATCGCCTCGGTTTCGGCGCCGTCACGCAGCTCGCCGAGCAGGTCGGTTTCGAGGTGGGTATAGAGCTTGACCTTCCAGGTCCAGCGCACCACTTCACCGAGCCACTTGTCCGCCGGGCGATTCTGATTCTGGATGCCGAATTGTTGACCGATCATGCCTTCGCACGGGTGCATGCTGCCCGGCAGTTCGTCGCCGACTTTCAGCGCAGAGCTCAGAATACCTTCGTTGCGCCCGCGGAAAATGGCCAGCGCACGGTGCGACGGCATGCTCTTGAGCGGTTCGTCGTGCTCGAAATAATCGCGGAACTTGGCGCCTTCTTCCTCTTTGCCGGCGATAACGCGGGCGCTGAGAATGGCTTCTTGCTTGAGGTAGGTGCGCAGTTTTTCGAGGAGGCTGGCGTTTTCGGCGAAGCGCTCCATCAGGATGTACTTGGCGCCTTCGAGCGCAGCCTTGACGTCGGCGACGCCTTTTTCCGCGTCAATGAACCGTGCGGCTTCGGTGTCCGGGCTCAGCGACGGGTCGTTGAACAGGCCATCGGCCAAATCGCCCAGGCCGGCTTCCAGGGCGATCTGGCCCTTGGTGCGGCGCTTTTGCTTGTACGGCAGGTACAGGTCTTCAAGGCGGGTCTTGGTGTCGGCGAGCTTGATGTCGCGCTCCAATTGCGGGGCCAGCTTGCCCTGTTCCTCGATGCTGGCGAGGATGCTGATGCGCCGTTCGTCGAGTTCTCGCAGGTAACGCAGGCGTTCTTCCAGGTGCCGCAGCTGGATGTCGTCGAGGCTGCCGGTCACTTCTTTACGGTAACGGGCGATGAATGGCACCGTGGAGCCCTCATCCAATAGCGCGACGGCCGCTTCGACCTGTTGTGGGCGTACACCGAGTTCCTCGGCGATGCGGCTGTTGATGCTGTCCATAAAACCACCTGAAATTCTGAAAGCAGCTCGCAGGCCCGGAAAACAAGGCGTTGCGAGGCGGGTTGAGCGGCCCGACTGGGCCTGCGCCTGGGTCAAGAGGCTGCCTGTTGACCCTCGAAACCGGAAAATTGCTGCCCGTCGCTGAAAAAAAACGGGTGAGGCAGTAAGCAGTAAAGTCTGACATTACCCCGTACAAGGGCGGCGCATTATAACCAGCGTTCTGCCCTTGGGGGCTACTGCGCCCGAGGTTACAGGGCGCTGGGTCACTGGCGGTGAAGGAAAAATCTGCTAACAATGCACACGGTGCGTATAACGGCAGCTAGGCCATAATGCGCGCCGAGATAAGAGGAGCATCTAATGAGCAGCACTGCACAAACTGCTGAAGGCGAAAAAATTCTCATCGTTGATGACGATCCAGGGCTGAGCAGCCTGCTGGAGCGGTTTTTCAACTCCAAGGGCTACCGTGCACGCGCGGTGCCGAACACCGAGCAGATGGACCGCCTGTTGGGGCGCGAAGTGTTCAATCTGGTCGTGCTCGACCTGATGTTGCCTGGCGAAGACGGCCTGACCGCCTGCAAACGCCTGCGCGGCGCGAATAACCAGATTCCAATCATCATGCTCACCGCCAAGGGCGATGAGCTGAGCCGCATCAAAGGCCTCGAACTGGGCGCTGATGACTACCTGGCCAAGCCGTTCAACCCTGACGAGTTGATGGCCCGGGTCAAAGCCGTATTGCGTCGCCAGGCAGCCCCGGTACCGGGCGCGCCAGGCAGCGAAGACGAAAGCGTTACCTTTGGCGACTACGAACTGTCGCTGGCGACCCGTGAGCTCAAGCGTGGCGAAGAAGTGCACATGCTGACCACCGGCGAATTCGCGGTGCTCAAGGCGTTGGTGATGAACGCTCGCCAGCCGCTGACCCGCGACAAGCTGATGAACCTGGCCCGTGGCCGGGAATGGGATGCACTGGAGCGCTCCATCGACGTGCAGATCTCGCGTCTGCGCCGCATGATCGAGCCGGACCCGTCCAAGCCGCGGTATATCCAGACGGTGTGGGGCGTGGGTTATGTGTTTGTGCCGGATGGCACTGCAACCAAGTGACCGATGATTTGCAGGGGCGGGCATCCCGGCGTTTGACTCAATGAGGGTCGACGGGATGCCCGGCGTCTGCAATTCTGCGAGCGCCGCTCGTTCTTGCAAGGTGTCCAGCTGTCTCCTATGAAAACCCCGTTGTGGTTCCCGCAAAGTTTCTTCTCGCGCACCCTTTGGCTGGTGCTGATCGTCGTTCTGTTCTCCAAGGCACTGACGTTGGTTTATCTGTTGATGAACGAAGACGTGCTGGTGGACCGACAATACAGCCACGGCGTCGCGCTGACGCTGCGCGCCTATTGGGCAGCCGACCCTGAGAACCGTGAAAAGATCGCCAAGGCTGCGACCCTGGTGCGTGTTGACGGCTCCGGCGTGCCCGAGGGCGAGCAGCATTGGCCCTACAGTGAAATTTACCAGCGCCAGATGCAGGCCGAACTCGGCGACGACACCGAGGTGCGCCTGCGTATGCATGTTTCCCCCGCGTTGTGGGTGCGTGCGCCAAGCCTGGGTCAGGATTGGCTGAAAGTGCCGCTGTACCCGCATCCGCTGCGTGGGCAAAAAATCTGGAACGTGTTGGGCTGGTTCCTGGCCATCGGCTTGCTTTCAACGGCGTCCGCGTGGATTTTTGTGCGTCAGCTCAACCAGCCGCTGAAACGCCTGGTGTTTGCCGCCCGTCAACTGGGGCAGGGGCGCAGCGTGCGCCTGCCGGTCAGCGATACGCCCAGCGAAATGACCGAGGTGTACGGCGCGTTCAACCAGATGGCGGAGGACGTCGAACAGGCCGGGCGCGAGCGTGAGCTGATGCTGGCAGGTGTGTCGCATGACCTGCGCACGCCGCTGACGCGTTTGCGGCTGTCCCTTGAGCTGATGGGCAACCATTCCGACCTCACGGATGACATGGTCCGTGACATCGAGGACATGGACGCGATTCTTGACCAGTTCCTGGCGTTTATCCGCGACGGCCGCGATGAAGTGGTAGAAGAAGTCGACCTGACGGACCTGGTGCGTGAGGTGGTGGCGCCCTACAACCAGAACGGTGAACAGGTGCACATGCGCCTGGAGCCGATCCAGCCGTTCGCATTGCGTCGGGTATCGATGAAGCGCCTGCTGAACAACTTGATCGGCAACGCGCTGCACCATGCGGGTTCGGACGTGGAAGTGGCCGCGTACGTGTCCGGCGACAGCACGGCGCCTTATGTGGTGTTGAGCGTGATGGACAGTGGCGCGGGCATCGACCCGGCCGAACTGGAAGGTATTTTCAACCCGTTCACCCGTGGCGACCGTGCCCGGGGTGGCAAAGGCACGGGCCTGGGGCTGGCGATTGTGCGGCGGATTGCCTCGATGCATGGCGGCAATGTCGAGCTGCGCAACCGCGAAGAGGGTGGCCTGGAAGCGCGTGTACGCTTGCCGCTGGGGCTGATGCTACCCAGAGATGCAGTTTAAGGGCAGCGGCAAGTTTTAAGCTTCAAGCTGCAAGAGAAGTGCAATCTGCTTTTGCCCTTACTTGCAGCTTGCAGCTAATTAACCTTTGCCTTTGGTGCGGGTCATGTTCGGCCCACCATTCTTTTCCAGATGCTGAATGATGATCCCCGCCACGTCCTTGCCGGTGGTGGTCTCAATGCCTTCCAAGCCTGGTGACGAGTTCACCTCCATCACCAGCGGGCCGTGGTTGGAGCGCAGGATATCCACACCCGCTACCGCCAAGCCCATCACCTTGGCTGCGCGCAGTGCGGTCATGCGTTCTTCCGGGGTGATTTTGATCAGGCTGGCGCTGCCACCACGGTGCAGGTTGGAACGGAACTCGCCTGGCTTGGCTTGACGTTTCATCGCCGCAATCACCTTGTCGCCCACCACGAAACAGCGGATGTCCGCACCGCCGGCTTCCTTGATGTACTCCTGCACCATGATGTTCTGCTTGAGGCCCATGAACGCCTCAATCACCGACTCCGCAGCGGTGGCGGTTTCACACAGCACCACGCCGATGCCCTGAGTGCCCTCCAATACCTTGATCACCAGCGGCGCGCCGTTGACCATGTCGATAAGGTCGGGAATGTCGTCCGGGGAGTGCGCAAAGCCGGTAACCGGCAAGCCAATGCCCCGGCGTGAGAGCAGTTGCAGCGAGCGCAGCTTGTCGCGCGAGCGCGCGATGGCCACGGATTCATTCAGCGGGAACACGCCCATCATTTCAAACTGGCGCAACACCGCGCAGCCGTAAAACGTCACCGAGGCGCCGATACGCGGTATCACCGCATCAAAGCCTTCCAGCGGCTTGCCACGGTAGTGGATCTGCGGCTTGTGGCTGGCAATGTTCATATAGGCGCGCAACGTGTCGATCACCACCATTTCGTGGCCACGTTCGGTGCCGGCCTCGACCAGGCGGCGGGTGGAATACAGACGCGGGTTTCGCGACAGCACAGCAATCTTCATGCAGCACCTGGGGCAGAAATAGTAGAGACCGGGAACACCGGCTTGTCTTGAACGTACTTGACGCCGGGGTTGACCACCAGATGGCCGTCAATCAACGCCTTGGAGCCCAGCAATAAGCGGTAACGCATGGCCTTGCGGCAAGCGAGGGTGAATTCCACCCGCCATACCCGATCGCCCAACGCCAGCGTGGTGCTGATCACATAGCGCACCTGCGCATGGCCATTGGAGCTCTTGATGGTTTTCATCGTCACCAGCGGCGCTTCGCAGCGGCGGTGACGCAGTTGCACCACAGTGCCCAAGTGCGCGGTGAAGCGCACCCACTTTTCACCGTCGCGCTCAAACGGCTCGATCTCGGTGGCGTGCAGGCTGGAGGTGCTGGCACCGGTGTCGATCTTCGCGCGCAGGCCAGCCACTCCCAAGTCGGGAAGTGCCACCCACTCACGCAGACCCACAACGGTCAAATGGTCAAATGTCTTCAATAGGGTTAACCGGTTAATTCGCCCAGGCCTGAGGTGAAACCTCGGGCAAGGCTTTGAATGCAGGCCTGGCGAACCAGTAACCCTGCATCAGAAAAATTCCGCAGTCGGACAGAAAGTCGCGCTCGCCGGCACTTTCGATGCCTTCGGCAATGACAGTAACGCCCAACTGCTCACAGATTGTGACAATCCCCCGGACGATCACCTGACGGACACGGTCTTGATCGACATCGCGAATCAGCGCCATGTCGAGTTTGATCAAGTCAGGTTGGAAATCGGCCAGCAGATTCAGCCCGGAATGGCCCGCGCCGAAATCGTCGATCGCGGTCTTGAAACCGAATTCGCGGTATTCACGCAGAATATTCGTCAAATGGCGATGGTTATCTACATGCTCGCTTTCCAGCGTCTCGAAAATCAGCTGATTCAGTGGAAAATTATGCGCACGCGCCGCTTCCAGCGTACTGCGGATACACAACTCCGGCCGGTACACCGCATTCGGTAGAAAGTTGATCGAGAGATGGGTTTGCATCCCCAACGCAGCGGCCCCGGCAATCGCCTGTGTGCGGCAACGCTGGTCGAAGCGGTAACGATTGCTCTCGTTGACGTGCTCAAGCACGGAGTGCGCGCCTTCCCCGCGCGTACCTCGTACCAACGCCTCATGGGCAAAAACCGATTGGTCCCGAAGGTTTACGATAGGCTGATAGGCAAACGCAAAATCGAAACTCAGCGGTTCGCTTTGCTGGCACCCCACGCAACGCAGGTTGGGCGAGGTGAGTGAAACAGGGAAGTCGGTCACAGCGTATCCTCGCGAAAACAGGGTGCTACCTGGCGTATCTTAGGTGAGCTCAGGGGTTTATGCGTTGATGGGTTTCAACGGTACAGTTGCGACATTTTTCAGAGCGAGGAATTCAAGTGGCTCAAAAGCAGGAAGAGGAAGAAAAGGTCCGGTTGGACAAGTGGTTGTGGGCGGCGCGCTTTTATAAAACCCGTGCCCTGGCCAAGGCCGCCATCGAGAGCGGCAAGGTGCACCATCGCGGTGAGCGCTGCAAACCTGGCAAGGAGCCGCGCGTGGGTGATGAGTTGCAGATTCGTAACGGGTTTGATGAAAAAACCATCGTGGTACAGGCGCTTTCCGTCGTGCGCCGCGGTGCGCCCGAAGCGCAGGCGCTGTACGCCGAGACCGAAGCCAGCATCGCCAAGCGCGAAAACGCAGCGGCCATGCGCAAGGCGGGTGCTACGGGCATGACCACCGACGGCAAACCGAGCAAGAAGCAGCGTCGCGATTTGTTCAAGTTTCGCGGCAGCGGCAATGACGATTGATTGCGCAAATTTGCAGCAAAAAGGCGATCAAATGTGGGAGCAAGGCCACTCCCACATTGAGCCAGTAGTGGTGTTACGCAGTTGCGCGTACAACGCTCAGTCGCCCGATGGCTGGCAGCTTGCCAAGTAACCCGAAGATCGGTGCGGTCAGCCGTAACAGGAACCCCGACACCTTCGCTGCAAACGGCGTGTAATACCCCCAGCCCAGCGCCAATAACGCCAGCAACACGCCGCCGATGTAATCGTCCTGCCCCCAATGCGCGCCCGCTACCAGCCGCGGCATCATGAACAACAGTGCCAGGCCCCAGATCACCAGCACCTGGCCAATGCGTTTGGCAAACACCGTCATGAACATCGCCCAGATCAACAACACCGAAGCATGATCGCCCGGGAAACTCTGGCTTGAACTGTCCTTCAACTCCCAGGTTTTCTCAAGGCCCGGAAAGTAGTCGCTCATTTGCACCGCGCCGCTGATCAGCATCGACGGGCTGCTGTGTTGCCAACCCATTTGCGCGGCGAGTTTGGAAAACAGCATGCGGATAAACAGCAACAACAGCAGAATGCCGAAAAAGCCGAAAAATGCCTGGCGTACCTGCACCGCCTTGAACACCCAGTCACCACGCACCAGCAGCGTCAGCAAAATGACCCCGACCACCGCGTCGAACGGCCGCAAACTGGCCACGGCCCACACGTGTAACCACATTGAATGGCTCGCCAGCGGGTCATTGAGCAGGTGGAACAGCCATTCGTCGAATATCACACAGAGCATCTGGCCCGTGGGCCACAGCCAAAAACACAACAGTGCAACAGCGACCAGATTGCAAACGGCCCATCGCCGGAGGTTCCACGTGGCTTGGAACAAACCCGGATTGTTCATAAACTGTTCCTCATCGCTCGATTGCTCTCCCTGTTTCAGGAGAAAACCGCACCAAATTGGTGCTAAAGCGTTTTATTTTATAAACCTTGTCATCAATTTGTCATCATTCAGATACTGAGACCTATGACTGATCTACCGGATACCGACTTCACCCAACGCTTCATCTTCGACGAGAACGACGCCCGCGGCGAACTGGTCTCGCTGGAGCGCAGCTATGCCGAAGTCCTCGCCAAGCACGCCTATCCGGAACCGGTCGCGCAACTGCTCGGTGAGTTGATGGCGGCGGCTGCGCTGCTGGTCGGCACCATGAAGTTCGACGGTTTGCTGATTCTGCAAGCGCGTTCTGATGGCCCGATTCCGATGCTGATGATCGAGTGCTCCAGCGAGCGCGAGATCCGTGGCCTGGCCCGTTACGAGGCCGACCTGATCAGCGCCGACGCCACCCTCGGCGACCTGATGACCAACGGCGTGCTGGCGATTACCGTCGACCCGACCGAAGGCCAGCGCTACCAGGGCATCGTCGACCTCGACGGCGAAACGCTGTCGGACTGCTTCACCAATTATTTCGTGATGTCGCAGCAAGTCGGCACCAAGTTCTGGCTTAACGCCGACGGCAAGCGCGCGCGTGGCCTGCTGTTGCAGCAATTGCCGGCTGACCGTATCAAGGACGACGATGAGCGCACCGACAGCTGGCGCAAGCTGACCGCCCTGGCTGGCACCCTGACCGCTGAAGAACTGCTGGCCCTGGACAACGAAACCATCCTGCACCGCCTCTACCACGAAGAGGCCGTGCGCCTGTTCGACGCACAGGGCCTGCGCTTTCGTTGCAGCTGCTCACGCGAGCGTTCAGCCAATGCCTTGGTCAGCCTTGGTTTGGAAGATGCGCAGAATTTGGTAGTGGAGCACGGTGGCCATATCGAGATCGACTGCCAGTTTTGCAACCAGCGTTACCTGTTCGACGCCGCCGATGTAGCCCAATTATTTGCCGGCGCAGGCATCGACACCCCCTCCGACACCCGCCACTAAAACGTTTAAGCACAGGTGAATCACCTGAAAAATGCCGGATTAGCGCAGTTCTGACGGGAGGCCCCTACTCTTTTTGGGCTTTTCTGGCATAATCCGGCCCACTTTTTTCGCGGTAGTAGTGCGCAACTTTCTACTACAAAACGTTTGGAGCACTCGGCCATAGGCCGACGGGGAACCTCATGACGCAAGCCAATAACGCCGTATACACCGATCTGAGTGTTGACGATCTGGTCAAAGAAGCCCTGCAGCGCGGTGAAGGCGTGCTTGCCGATACTGGCGCGCTGGTCGTAGAAACCGGTCACCGTACCGGCCGTTCGCCGGTCGATCGCTTCATTGTTGAAGAGCCTTCCACCCAGGCTGCCATTGCCTGGGGCCCGATCAACCGCAAGTTTCCGGCTGACAAGTTCGATGCCCTGTGGAGCCGCGTAGAAGCATTCAACAACGCGCAAGAGCATTTCGTTTCCCACGTTCATGTAGGGGCCGCCGAAGACCACTACCTGGCCGTGAAAATGACCACCCAGACTGCCTGGCAGAACCTGTTCGGTCGTTGCCTGTTCATCAACCCGGCCCAATACAACCCGGCCGGTCGTGACGAGTGGCAAGTGCTTAACGTGGCCAACTTCGAGTGCGTGCCAGAGCGTGACGGCACCAACTCCGACGGTTGCGTGATCCTCAACTTCGCCCAGAAAAAAGTCCTGATCGCCGGCATGCGTTACGCCGGTGAAATGAAAAAAGCCATGTTCTCGGTGCAGAACTTCCTGCTGCCGGCCGCCGACGTACTGCCGATGCACTGCGCCGCCAACATCGGCGAAGCAGGCGACGTGACGTTGTTCTTCGGTCTGTCGGGCACCGGCAAAACCACCTTGTCCGCCGACGAAAGCCGTTACCTGATCGGTGACGACGAACACGGCTGGGGCGAAGGCGTGGTGTTCAACATCGAAGGCGGTTGCTATGCCAAGTGCATCGACCTGTCCGAGAAGAACGAGCCGGTTATCTGGAAAGCCATCAAGCACGGCACCGTGCTCGAAAACGTAGTGATCGACGATGCCAAGCACGCCGACTACACCAACGTCAGCCTGACCCAGAACAGCCGCGCCGCCTACCCGCTGGAACACGTTGCCAAGCGCTCCGAGCACAACCTCGGCGGCGAGCCAAACGCGGTGATCTTCCTGACCTGCGACCTGACCGGCGTGCTGCCGCCAGTCTCGATCCTCAGCGAAGAGCAAGCGGCCTACCACTTCCTGTCCGGCTACACCGCACTGGTGGGCTCGACCGAAATGGGTTCGGGCAGCGGCATCAAGTCGACCTTCTCCACTTGCTTCGGCGCGCCATTCTTCCCACGCCCGGCCGGCGAATACGCTGAGCTGCTGATCAAGCGCGTGCGCGGCTTCGGCTCCAAGGTCTACCTGGTCAACACCGGCTGGACCGGCGGTGGCTACGGCGTCGGCAAGCGCTTCAACATCCCGACCACTCGCGGCGTGATCGCAGCCATCCAGAGCGGCGCATTGGTCGGTGCTGAAACCGAACACCTCGATACCATCAACCTCGACGTGCCACTGGCCGTACCGGGCGTCGACACCGGCCTGTTGAACCCACGTAACACCTGGGCTGACAAAGCTGCGTACGACGAAGCCGCGAAAGCGCTGGCCGCTCTGTTCGTAGAGAACTTCAAGAAGTTTGAAGTGAGCGATGCGATCAAGGCTGCCGGGCCTAAGTTGTAAGGTTCGGTTGTTGTGAAAAAGCCGCCTCTTGCAGGCGGCTTTTTTATGCGCGAAAGGTTAGCTGGCGAGGGACCCGAAGGTGGGAGGGGGCTTGCTCCCGATGGCGGCGGTCAGCCAGCTGAATTATTGGCCGGCCTAGCGCTTTCGCGAGCAAGCCCGCTCCCACAATTAGACGTGGGGTGTGCTTGGGGTCAGCTAAGGTTTTCCAGCGTTTGCGTGTCCCAGTTATGGTGCTTGATCGCCAGGTAAAGCATGCCGATGGTCAGCGCGATTTTATCGCCACGGCCCTTGGCGCGGCGTTTCAGGAACACATCAAACACCGGCGGCTGAAAATAACGATAAGCGTCGTAGTCACCCAGGTCGAGCGCAAAATCCTGTTCCAGCGCTTCCATGAATTGCGTGGCTTCGGCGCCATCGCAGCCAAGGTCGAAATTGATCGAGGTGTCGAGGCGAATAGTCTTGTGTTCCGGCAGGCCGATTTCTTCGTGCAGCAATTGCAGGAGTTGCTGCATGGCGGCGTCTTCGGGGAAGTTGGGAGCCAGGTTCATGGTGGGTGCACGCAGGAGTGGGTGGATGGCGGGACGCGGAGCGTCCCAAGCGGCATTCCCACGCGGAGCGTGAGGAACGATTATTTGCTGCCAGTGAAATGTGCCCGGTGGGCGCGGTACTTGGCAAGAACGGCTTCGCGGGTTGGCAAGGGTTTGTCGACGTCGGCAGGTTGGGTATTGAACCCTTCCAGGCGCAGGCTGGCGAGGTAATTGGAGCGGCGGATCTTGTGGAAATGATCCTGTTTTTGCTCAAACGTTGGTTCGCTCATTGCCGCGTACTCATGGGTCGCAAAACTTGATTTTAGCACCTGGCGCAGATCAAAACTGTGGGAGCGGGCTTGCTCGCGAAGGCGCTGGTTCAGTTGATACCTGTGTCGACTGACACACCGCTTTCGCGAGCAAGCCCACTCCCACAGTGGGTTGTTGGTTGTCCTGCAATACTGTGCGAAATGTCCTACTTCGGCCCAAGGCCATCCTTTACCCTGTGTATTATCCTGTCTCTTTTTTCCTTGCGACCTTTCTCGATTCGCTGAACGCACTGGTCTATGTTTTGGGCTCATTCAGCGGTCAATGGAGTGACAGCTCATGCACGACACCCTCCAACAGGTCTTCGGTTTTTCACAATTTCGTTTGGGCCAGGAACAAACCGTCAGTGCGGTGCTGGCCGGTCGCTCGGCTGCCGCGATTTTCCCCACGGGGTCGGGCAAATCCTTGTGTTATCAGCTGTCGGCGGTGCTATTGCCGCATTTGACGCTGGTGGTTTCGCCCTTGTTGGCGCTGATGCAGGACCAACTGGGCTTTCTGCAACGCCACGGCATTTCGGCGGGCAGTATCGATTCGGCGCAAACCCGCGACGAGGCCAATGACGTGATGGCCCGTGCGCGTTCAGGTGAGCTGAAAATCCTGATGATTTCCGTGGAGCGTTTGAAGAACGAGCGCTTTCGTAATTTTCTGCAAAGCGTCCAGCTCTCGTTGCTGGTGGTGGATGAGGCGCACTGTATTTCCGAGTGGGGCCACAACTTTCGCCCGGACTATTTGAAGCTGCCGGACTACCAGCGTCAGTTCAATATCCCACAAGTGCTGCTGTTAACGGCTACGGCGACGCCCAAGGTGATTGCCGACATGCAGGCGAAGTTCGCCATTGCACCAAGCGATGTGGTCACCACCGGCTTCTACCGGCCCAACCTCAACCTGTTGGTGGAGCCGGTTGCCGGTGCTGATAAGCGTGCGCGGCTGGTTGCGTGGATGAAAGAGCGCGCCAATCAGCCGAGCATCGTCTACGTCACCTTGCAGAAAACCGCTGAGCAGATTGCCGAGCACCTCACCCGCAATCGCATTCTGGCCGAGGCGTATCACGCGGGTTTGCCCCACGATAAGCGCGAGGGCATTCAGCAGCGTTTTATGGGCGGGCGCTGCAATTGCATCGTCGCGACCATCGCGTTTGGCATGGGCATCGACAAGAGCGATATTCGCAATGTGGTGCACTTTGACCTGCCCAAATCCATCGAAAACTACAGCCAGGAAATCGGTCGCGCAGGGCGTGACGGCCAGCCATCGGACTGCCTGGTATTGGCCAACCGCGACAGCCTGAATGTGCTGGAGAACTTCGTGTACGGCGACACGCCGGAGCAGGTCGGCATTCGCCGTGTGCTGGAGGAGCTGCAAGCGGCGCGGGGCGACGGGCAGTGGGAGTTCTTGCTGAGGTCATTGTCGGACCACAGCAACATCCGTGAGCTGCCGCTCAAGACGCTGTTGGTGCAATTGGAACTCAAGGGCGTGATCGCGCCGCGCTACGCGTTTTATGCCGAATACCGCTTCAAGTACCTGATCGAACCCGACGCCTTGCTGGCGCGGTTTGCCGGCGAGCGGCAGCAGTTTGTCGCGGCGATTATTCAGGTCTGTCAACGCGCCAGAACCTGGGCAACGGTGGATTTCGACGCGCTTTATCAACAGCACGGCGCCGAGCGCAACCGCGTGGTCAAGGCGTTGGATTACTTCCAGGAGCAGGGCCTGATCGAGCTTGAAAGCAAGCAGATGACGGAGGTGTACAGCGTGCTGAATACCGATTTTGACCCAGAGGCGTTAAGCCTGGAGTTATACACAGGCTTCAAACAGCACGAAGTGGCAGAGGTGGCGCGGATCCACGCCATGCTTGAGCTGTTTGCCACCGAGCATTGCCTTGGGCAGCGTTTGGCTGAGTACTTTGGTGATGAAAATGCTCCCCAGCGTTGCGGGCATTGCTCGGTGTGTCACGGTCACGTTGCGCACTTGCCGCCGCCGCCGGGTTTGCCGCCGCTTGTGGATAAAAACTTCATGGCGCTGTGCGGTGATTTTATCCACAGGCATCATGAAGCCACCGGGGATTTGCCTGGCGCGGAGCGGCTCACGCGCTTTCTGGGCGGTATCAGCGTGCCGTTGTTTACCAAGCTTAAAGCGCGCAGCATTGCGGGTTTCGGTGCGCTGGAGGACTACCCCTTCGCCGAGGTGCGCGACTGGGCCGCAGCCCATTTGAATGACCTGTAAAACCACATTTACGAGACCTGCACATGCCTGACTCAATGCCGTTACGCGCCGATTACCGTCACTTCCAGCCGATCATCACGCGTTGGCACGACAACGATGTGTACGGCCATGTGAACAACGTGACCTATTACAGCTTTTTCGACACGGCGGTAAATACCTACCTGATCGAGCAGGGCGGGTTGGATATTCATGACGGCGAAGTGGTGGGGTTTGTGGTGAGTTCGGCGTGCGATTATTTCGCCTCGATCGCGTTTCCCGATCGTATAGACATTGGCCTGCGGGTCGGCAAATTGGGTAACAGTTCGGTGCAGTATGAGCTGGCGGTGTTCAAGGCGGGCGAGGATGACGCCTGTGCGGCAGGGCGCTTCGTGCATGTATTTGTGGACAGGGCGTCGAACCAGCCGGTGACCATCCCGGGAATGTTGCGCGAGGCGTTGCAGCAGTTGGTGGTGTGAACCTGAACCTGAACCTGAACTTGAACTTGAACACTCAGCCAGCGCACATGTGGGAGGGGGCTTGCTCACGATTGCGCTGGCTCAGCCAAACAGGTGTTGGCTGACACACTGCCATCGGGAGCAAGCCCCTCTCACAGATTAGCGATCGCGGTAGTGATGCTTGTTCTTGCGATGCCCGTAGGCGTGCCCGCGACCACGATGGTCATCGCGGTCATAGCGACGGTTATCTCGCCCACGGTCACGACGGTCTTCGTCATCGCTCTTGTTGCCCATGTAGTTGCCGACCGCACCACCTGCGCCACCGCCAGCGGCTGCGCCGATCAGGCTGCCGGTGGTGCCGCCCATGCTGCGGCCTACGACGTTGCCGCCGGCTGCGCCCAAGGCACCGCCAATGGCTGCTTCACCACGGCTGCGCTTGTCTGCGCCGACCGCACTGCCGCCCGCGCCGCCGACGGCTGCGCCGATGGCCGAACCGGTGTTGCCGCCGAGCTGCTGGCCAACAACCGAACCCAGTACCCCGCCCAATGCGCCGCCCACACCGGCTTCGGTGGTGCCACCGGCCATGGCTGCGCCACTGACCAGGCTAAAGGACAACAAGAGAATCGAGGAGAACTTCATAGACAGACCTCAAGAGGATGACGGCGCGATCCTGAGGTTGTATCGAGACGCTGACAATCGAAATCCGACCAGTGGTGTGAGTTGTATACAATTCTATAAGTTACTGTTTTGTATAAGGAACTTAAGTGATTTTTGCGGGTCTGTAGCTTCTGTCAGTAGTGACTTCGAAACGGCCGCTTTTAAGCAAAAGCGGCCTTTTTTGTGCCCGGAATTTGTTGTGGCGATCGGCTTCTGTGGCGAGCGGGCTTGCTCGCGCTGGGCCGCGAAGCGCCCCCTTGTCCAGGCACTGAGGTCTGACTGAAAGTACGCTGTGACTTTATTGGGGCCGCTTCGCAGCCCAGCGCGAGCAAGCCCGCTCGCCACAACAAGCCCACTCTTCACAACTGGCCCACTCTTCACAGCAAGCCCACTCTTCACAAAAAGTGGGCTCTCTGCAACAAGCCAGCAGCGCAGCCGTCAGGCAGAGCGCGCCATGATCAAGCCACTGTCGCTCGCCGCTTCCAAACGAATCGCCACGAACTTCGACGTCGGTGTATGGCTGCCTTCCCCGGTGCTTTCCAGCGGCACCAGCGGGTTCACTTCCGGGTAATAAGCAGCTGCCTGCCCTGCCGGAATATCAAACGCGAGCAAGGTGAAGCCCTTCACGCGGCGCTCACGGCCGTCTTCCCACAGCGACACGATGTCGGCCTTCTGCCCCGGCTTGAAGCCCAGGCGGATGATGTCGGCTTCGTTGACGAACAACACGTCACGCTGACCTTTCACGCCACGGTAGCGGTCGTCCAGGCCATAAATGGTGGTGTTGTACTGATCGTGGGAGCGCATCGATTGCATGATCAGGTCCGGCACACGGCCTGTGGCGTGGGTGCGTTCGTGAATCAGGTCTCTGGGCAGGACGTTCGGGCGGAAGTTGGCGCGGCCCGAAGGGGTGTTCCAGCGGCGCGAACCGGCGGAGTTGCCCAAGTAGAAGCCGCCCGGGTGTTTGATCTTCTCGTTGAAGTCTTTGAAGCCCGGGATGGTGTCGGCGATCAGGTCGCGGATGCGCCCGTAGTCGCCCACCAGCCAGTTCCAGTCAACCGGTTTGCTGCCCAGGGTCGCAGCGGCAATGCCGGCGACGATCGCAGGTTCGGATTTCATCAGCTTCGACAGCGGTTGCAGTTGGCCGTTGGAGCCGTGAACCATGCTGAACGAGTCTTCCACCGTCACCGCTTGCGGGCCGTCGGCCTGAATGTCGATGTCGGTACGGCCCAGGCACGGCAGAATCAGCGCGTCTTTACCGTGCATCAGGTGGCTGCGGTTGAGCTTGGTGCTGATCTGCACGGTCAGGTCGCAGTTGCGCAGCGCTTCGAAGGTGCGCGGGCTGTCTGGTGTGGCTTGGGCGAAGTTGCCGCCCAGGCCGATAAACACCTTGGAGCGGCCTGCGAGCATGGCGTGGATCGCTTCGACCACGTTGTGGCCGTTGTCACGCGGCACCTGGAACTGAAAGCGGCGCTCAAGGGAATCGAGGAACGCCGCCGGAGGGCGCTCGTTGATGCCCATGGTGCGGTCGCCCTGCACGTTGCTGTGGCCACGCACCGGGCACAGGCCGGCGCCGGGGCGGCCGATATTGCCGCGCAGCAGCATCAGGTTGGCGATTTCCTGGATGGTCGGCACCGAGTGGCGGTGCTGGGTGATGCCCATCGCCCAGCACATGATCACGTTCTTGCCCTTGGCGTACATGCGCGCGATCTGTTCGATCTCGATCAGGCTCAGGCCGGACTGCGCGACGATTTCATCCCACGAGGTGTCGTCGATCTGCCCGAGGTAATCCAGCACGTTGGTCGTGTGTTCGTTGAGGAAGTCGTGGTCGAACACGGCTTCTTTGCCTTCGGCCTGAGCCTGGCGTTCCCACAGCAGCAGGAACTTGGCCATGCCGCGCAAGATGGCCATGTCGCCACCGAGCGCCGGGCGGAAGTAGGCGGTGTTGGTCGGCTTGTCGCCGTTGGTGAGCATTTCCAGCGGGTGTTGCGGGTGTTGGAAGCGCTCCAGGCCACGCTCTTTCAGCGGGTTGATGCACACCACTTGAGCGCCACGTTTTACCGCTTCGCGCAGCGGCTCCAGCATGCGTGGGTGGTTGGTGCCGGGGTTCTGGCCCCACACGAAAATTGCATCGGCATGTTCGAAGTCATCAAAGGTCACGGTGCCTTTGCCCACGCCCACACTCTGCGCCAGGGCCACGCCGCTGGCCTCGTGGCACATGTTCGAGCAGTCCGGGAAATTGTTGGTGCCATACGCGCGCACAAACAACTGATACAAGTACGCTGCTTCGTTGCTGGCCCTGCCCGAGGTGTAGAACTCGGCCATGTCCGGGCTCGGCAGTGCATTGAGGTGCTTGCCCACCAGGTCGAACGCCGCTTCCCAACTGACCGGCACGTAGTGGTCGGTCTGTGCGTCATAGCGCATCGGCTCGGTCAGGCGGCCTTGGTATTCCAGCCAGTAGTCGCTCTGCGCCAGCAGCGCGGTGACGCTGTGTTTGGCGAAGAAAGCAGCGTCCACGCGGCGCTTGGTGGCTTCCCAGTTGACCGCCTTGGCGCCGTTTTCGCAGAACTTGACCATGCCGCTTTCCGGCGAGTCGCCCCAGGCGCAGCCCGGGCAGTCGAAGCCGCCGTTCTGGTTGGTCTTGAGCATCATGCGCAGGTTTTTCAGCGCGTTGTCGCTGGTCAGCCAGGCTTGGGCCACGCTGATCAGTGCACCCCATCCGCCGGCTGGGCCTTTATAGGGCTTGTAGCGCGGGGTCGGGGTTTGGTCGGCTTGATGATGATTGCTCACGGCTGTTTCTCCATCGCAGGGCTGTAAACCCGCGGCGCACTTTTCTGCGGCAGGTGGATGAGATTGAGGTTGTGCCGACGCGCCCATTGCAGGGCCAGGCCGGTGGGCGACGACAGGCTAACCAGGGTCTGGATGCCCGCGCGCAGAACTTTTTGAATCAATTCGAGGCTGCAGCGGCTGGTGACAATCGCCAGCCCGCCGTCGGTCGGAATGTTTTGGCGGATCAGCGCGCCGATCAATTTATCCAGGGCGTTATGCCGGCCGATGTCTTCGCGGCCCATCAACAATTCGCCCTGGTTGTTCATAAATACCGCCGCATGCACCGCGCCGCTGTACTGGCCCAGGGGCTGAAAAGCGCTGATGCGTTGGCGCAGGCCATCAAGCCATTCGGCAGGCGGCAAGGGCGCGCCGGGCAAAACTTTAAGGTCGGGTAAGGCTTGTTCAACCGCTTCTACGCCGCACAAACCGCAGCCACTGGTGCCTGCCAACTGGCGGCGCTGTTGCTTGAGGTTCCAGAAGGCGCGGCTGGAAATCTGCACCTGAGCGTATTGAGTAGAGCCCGAACCGCTCAGTTTAAGGTCATAAATGTCACTAACGTCGGCGATAATGCCGCTACCGATGCTAAAACCGACAATGAAGTCTTCAAGGTCGGTCGGCGTCACCAGCATCACGGCCTGGCTGATGTCGTTATAGGCAATCGCCAACGCCACTTCTTCGGCCAACGCAGTGCTGGCGACTTCAGTATGTTCGAGGTTGCAAAACTGGTAGCTCTGGCTGGCGGCCGGCGCGGGCGTTTCGAGGGCGGGCGCCGCGCAGGCTGGACGCTTGGCGTTCATGGGGCAATACTACCGGCGGATTGATCAATGTTCAGACTAGGCGCGACAAAGCGTCGCGTCTAATCATCAGTACTGATCTATCGATAGATGGCGTCGATCAAGGCTCTTGCTGCGATGCTTGAAACAGCGCAAAACACGCTTCGGCGAGTGCCGAGCGCGGTGCGCCGCGGCGCATGATCAACCCCAGGCGCGCCACTGTGTGAGCGTCCGCAATGGGTTGCAGGCGCAGGTGCTCGGTGAGTGCGTCAAGCCGACCTTCCAGCGGCATCACCGCGCAACACAGCCCGCCATGCACGGCTTGCAATAATTGATGCACCGCATCGGTTTGTAACAATGGCTGCGGGTTGAGCCCACGGCTGTGAAAGTTATGGTCGATCGATTGGCGAAAGTGCATGCCGCTGGTGAGCATGCCCAACGGCAGTTCGATCAGCGCTTCCCAGCTCAGTGGCGTATCGCCAAAACTGAAAAACCGTTGGTCGTAGAGCAGCCCCATGCGGGTTTCGCCCAAGGCCAGCGATTCGAAGCGTTCGGTGTCGAGGCGTTCCAGGTAGGACACGCCGAGGTCCAGGCGGTTGCTCGCGAGTTGTTCCAGAATTTGCTCGGAGCTTAATGCCGACAGCTCAAAGCGCAGGCTCGGGTGCTCTTTATGCAGTTGCTGCATCAAGGCCAAAGGGTCAAAGCTCGACAGCGGCACCACGCCCAGGCGCAACGTGCCGACCAAATTGCCGCGACAGGCAGCCGCTTCGGCCAGCAGGCCGTCATAGGCCGCCAGCACGGTGCGCGCCCACGCCAACACCCGCTCGCCCGGCGCGGTAAACCCCTCAAAACGCTGGCCACGGTTGACCAGCGGCAGGTCGAGTTCTTCTTCGAGGTTGCGCAGGCGCATCGACAGGGTCGGCTGGGTGATATGGCAGCGCGCCGCCGCCTGGCCGAAATGGCGGGTCTCGTCGAGGGCGATGAGGAATTTCAGCTGCTTGATGTCCATCTTCGCTCCGGGCTAATTCCAATGGCTGTGGGATTCTAGCGCGTTTGGGTGTTTGGTCGGGCTGGAACCCAGTGTCGTCAGGCTGGTCTAGTCTTGGGTGTCTGGAATTTAAATCCCAAGGAGAGCGCAACATGAGTCTTTTAAGTTTTGTGAAGGAAGCAGGCGAAAAGCTGATCGACCTGTTGACGCCGGGCAACGCGAATGCTGGCGACGAATTGAAAAAGCATATCGAAGCAGTAGGTCTGGGTAACCCGAATATTCACGCCACCGTAGACGGTGACAAGGTGACGATCACCGGTGAAGTGGCGAGCCAGGAAGAGAAAGAAAAAATCCTTCTGGCGGCGGGTAATATTGCCGGTATTAAGACCGTGGATGACCAGATTACCGTTTCCGGCCCAGTGGTTGTGGCCTCGCGCTTTGTCGTGGTGAAGAGCGGCGACACATTGAGCGCGATCTCTAAAACGGTGTATGGCGACGCCAACAAGTACAACAAAATCTTTGAGGCCAACAAGCCGCTGCTTAAAGATCCGAACAAGATTTACCCAGGGCAGACGTTGCGTATTCCTGAGTAACACGCCGAACACACTGTGGGAGGGGGCGAGCCTCCTCCCACAGTTGATTAAAGGCCGACAATCAGATCCCGGTAATCGCCTACCGCTGCAAACTCCCCGGTGTCCTTAGGGCCTTTTTTGCTGTCCGGCTCTTTGACCGCCAGCAAATGCCCCACGCCGAACGCCCTTGCGCTGCGCAGGATCGGCAAGGTGTCATCGATAAACAGGCTGCGCGCCGGGTCAAAGCCGATGTCGGCTTGCAGGGCATCCCAAAACTGCGGGCTTTCCTTGGCAAAACCATAGTCGTGAGAGCTGATCAGCCGCTCGAAATACGGCGCCAGTTCAATGCGTTCCAACTTCAGTGACAGCGAATCGCGGTGCGCGTTGGTGATCAGGATCACACGCTTGCCGGCCTGTTTGATTGCCGCCAGAAAGGTGTCCGCGTCCGGGCGCAGGGCGATCAGGTGGGCGGTTTCCAGCTTGAGTTCGCGCACTGGAATCGCCAGTTCGGTACTCCAGAAATCCAGGCAATACCATTGCAACTGCCCGGCATTGCGTTCGAACAGTGGCTGCAATTCCATTTCGGCCATGGCCCGGCTTACCCCGTGCAGCTCGGCGTAGCGCTGCGGCAAGTGTTCCATCCAGAAGTGGTTGTCGTAGTGCAGGTCGAGCAAGGTGCCGTCCATGTCCAGCAGGACAGTGTCGATGGCGTGCCAGGGCAAAGAGGGCATGCGGAGGTCTCATGTAAGTAAAAATATCCGACACAGACAATCGGAAAAGCCACGGTATAGTAACCCGATCACGCCAAGGAGCCGCTTATGCGCCAGAAACCCACCGTCCTCGCCCGCGAAATAGTCGCCAGTAGCCGTTTGTTCCGCGTGGAGGAAGTGCAATTGCGCTTTTCCAATGGCGTTGAGCGAACCTACGAGCGCCTGGTAGGCCGTGGTGCCGGCTACGGCGCGGTGATGATCGTGGCAATGATCGATGAAGATCACGCGTTGCTGATTGAAGAGTACTGCGGCGGCACTGACGAATACGAGTTGTCGTTGCCCAAAGGGCTGATCGAGCCCGGTGAAGACGTGCTGGCGGCCGCCGACCGTGAGCTCAAGGAAGAGGCAGGTTATGGCGCCCGGCAGTTGGAACACATCACCGAGCTGTCGTTGTCGCCGGGTTACATGAGCCAGAAAATCCAGGTGGTGCTGGCCACTGATCTGTACGAAGAACGCCTTGAAGGCGATGAACCCGAGCCGATGCGCGTAGACAAGGTCAACCTGCGTGAGCTGTCGCAACTGGCGCAACACGAGCAGTTCAGCGAAGGCCGCGCGCTGGCGGCGCTGTACCTGGTACGCGACCTGCTGACCCAGCGTGGAGCGTTCAGCGCATGAGCGAACTGTTTTTGGGCCACCCGTTTATTGCCCCGGTGATTGAGTTGGCGCGCCAGGCCGGTGAAGTGATCCTGCCGTATTGGCGTGCCGATGTGGCGGTGACTTCCAAGGCCGACGATTCGCCGGTGACGGCGGCGGACCTGGCCGCGCACCATCTGATTCTTGCAGGCCTCACCGCGCTCGACCCGAGCATCCCGGTGCTGTCTGAAGAAGACGCGGATATTGACCAGAGCGTGCGCGCCGGCTGGCAGCGCTGGTGGCTGGTGGACCCGTTGGATGGCACCAAGGAATTTATCGCCGGCAGCGAAGAATTTACCGTCAATATCGCCTTGATCGAGCAAGGCCGCGTGGTGTTTGGCGTGGTCTCGATGCCCACCAGCGGTCGCTGCTACTTCGGTGGCGCGGGCTTGGGGGCGTGGCGTTCAGATGTTAGCGAAGCGCCCAAGCAGATTCAGGTGCGCCAAACCCCTGCGGCCGGTGAGGCGTTTACCGTGGTTGCCAGCCGTCGTCACACCAGCCCTGAGCAGGAACGCTTGCTCGACGGTTTGAGCCAGGGTTTGGGTGAGCTGAAGCTGGCGAATATCGGCAGCTCGCTGAAGTTCTGCCTGTTGGCCGAAGGCAGCGCCGATTGCTACCCGCGCCTGGCGCCGACCTCGCAATGGGATACTGCCGCAGCACAGGGCGTGCTGGAAGGCGCGGGCGGCGAAGTGCTGGAATTGAGCGGTGAGCCGTTCAGCTACCCGGCGCGCGCGTCGTTGCTGAACCCGTTCTTTCTGGCGCTGCCCGCCAATGCCGAATGGCGCGAGCGCCTGCTGACCCTGGCCAGAGCTGAGGGATGATAGGGCTGCTGTGGCAAGCGGGCTCGCCACAAAGGCCTGCTCTCCACAGGTATTTTTGCAGTGCCGCTAGCGGTGCAGCACGTATTGGCCGGTAAACGCCACTGCGTGCTCCTCAGCGCCCTCATTCACAATCCACGTCTGCAGCGCCAAGCGCGCCCTGCCATAACGCTTATAGGTCGCCACAAAGCGCTTCCACAGCTTCTGCTCCGGCGCCTGGCACACCACCGTCGCATCGCGCGTTACCGGCAACGGGTAACTGATGTGCCCTTCCTGAATCACGATGTGCCCGTCTTCAATACCGTCTTCGCGCAACTGCAGGCGCAGCCAGCCCCAACCGGCCAGCACCGCGCCGCAATACAGGCTGCCGCCGAACATGGTGCTCTTGTGGTTGATATTCGCCTGTAACGGCAGGTGCAGCTGCAATTGGCCGTGTTGCCAGTCGAGCACCTTCAGGCCCATTTCCCGCGTGAGCGGAATGTCATGGTGGAGGATAGATTCCAGGTAACGGCTGTCGCGGCTCATGGTGGCCTCTTGGCGGTTGGGCGGGGTCATTTCATTCGTCGTCTGCGCTGTGGTTGCCGCTGTCGGCGAAGTTAAGGCCGTGTTTGCGCAGTTTGTCGTGCAGGGTTTTACGCGGCACGCCGAGTGCTTCGGCAAGGCTGCGCACCGAGCTGTGCGGGCGAGTGAGCTCGGCGGCGATCAGGCTTTTTTCAAACTGCTCAACCTGTTCGCTCAAGCCGCCTGGGGTGGAGGTCAGCACGCCGGCGGCAGGGTTGTCCGCCGTGGCATCAAGGGCAAGCTCCAGGCCCAGGGCAAAGCGCTCCGCCGCATTTTGCAGTTCGCGTACATTGCCCGGCCAGTTATGGCGCAACAACAGCGCACGCTGGCCCGGTTGCAACGCGTGCAGCGGCAGGCCGTGGCGGCTGCTGGCTTCGTCGGCGAAGTGTTGGAACAGCATCAACGCATCTTCGCCGCGCTCGCGCAGTGGCGGAATGCGCAGCGGCGCCACATTGAGCCGGTAATACAAGTCGGCGCGGAAGCGGCCCTGGTCGGCGGACTGGCGCAGGTCTTCCTTGGTGGCGGCGATGATGCGGATGTCCAGCGGGATCAACTGATTGCCGCCTAAACGCTCAACCACGCGCTCTTGCAACAGGCGCAGTAACTTGACCTGCACATCCAGGCTCATGCTTTCGATTTCATCGAGGAACAGCGTGCCACCGTTGGCAAATTCGAACTTGCCGATACGGCGTTTCTGCGCGCCGGTAAACGCGCCGGGCTCATGGCCGAACAGCTCGCTCTCGACCACCGACTCTGCCAGCGCGCCGGCGTTGATCGCCACAAACGGCCCGTTGCGTCGGCTCGACAGGTCGTGCAGTGCGCGCGCCACGACTTCTTTACCGGCACCGGTTTCGCCGAGTATGAGCACGTCGGCACGCGTCGCGGCCAGTGCGCCGATCTGCTCGCGCAGGCGCAGCATTTGCGGTGAGTGGCCCACCAGGCGCGTGCTCAATTGCTGGCGGTCGCTGAGGGCCAGGCGCAGGCTGCGGTTATCCAGCACCAGGCGGCGCAGGGCCAGCGCGCGGCGCACGCTGTCGAGCAGCGCGTCGCTGGCGAAAGGTTTCTCCAGAAAGTCGTAGGCACCGGCGCGCATGGCTTGCACCGCCAGCGGCACGTCACCGTGGCCGGTGATCAGCAGCACCGGCAGCTCCGGGTCCTGGCTGTGCAGTTCGGCCAGCAGCTCCAGGCCGTCCATGCCGGGCATGCGGATGTCGCTGACCACCACGCCTGGCCAGTCGCGTGACAAGCGCGCGGTGAGGCCGTTGGCTTCGCCCAGCGTCAGGACTTTCAGCCCGGCCAGGTCCAGGGTCTGGCACAGGGCCTGACGCAGGTGTGGATCGTCGTCGATCAACACCACCTGAATCTGGTTATCGATACTCATACGCTGCGGTCCTCGGACGGTTGCAGACTGACGCCCGGCGAGCCGGCACGTAATTTCAAGGTTAAGAGCGCGCCGCCTTCCTTGTGGTTAGCGAACAACAGTTCGCCGCCAAAGGCACGCATCAGGGTGTCACAGATCGCCAGGCCCAAACCCAAGCCTTGCGTGCGTGTCTTGGTGGTGTAAAACGGCTCGCTGGCGCGGCCCAGGGCTTCCATGCAAAAGCCCGGGCCGTTGTCGCGAATGGTCAGGTTGACGCCCTGCTCGGTGGTTTGCGCACTCAGCCAGAGTTTGCGCGGCGGGCCTTTTTCGGTGAGCGCATCAAGGGCGTTCGCCAGCAGGTTGCCCAGCACCTGGCGCAGCCGGGTTTCGCCGGCTTGCACCCACAAGGTCGCCTCGGGCAAGTCGCGGATCAGCTCGACTTCCATCGACCGCCGCCGCTTGGCCAGCAACGCCAGCGCGTCGTCCAGCGCCGGTTGCAGGGCCACGCTTTCCGGGGCATGGCGGTCGCGCCGGGCGAACGCGCGCAGGTGCGCGATGATCGAGGCCATGCGCCCGGTCAGTTCGCTGATCAGCTTGAGGTTGCCGCGTGCATCGTTGGTGCGCTCATGGTCGAGCAGAATCTCGGCGTTTTCCGCGTAGCTGCGAATCGCCGCGAGGGGTTGATTGAGTTCGTGGCTGATGCTCGCCGACATGGTCCCCAGCGCAGACAGCTTGCCGGCTTGCACCAGGTCGTCCTGGGCGCGCACCAGCTCTTGCTGGGCGTGTTCGCGCTCCAGCACTTCCTGTTTC
The DNA here is from genome assembly GCF_002723595.1 of Pseudomonas sp. ICMP 460. Lineage (NCBI taxonomy): Bacteria > Pseudomonadati > Pseudomonadota > Gammaproteobacteria > Pseudomonadales > Pseudomonadaceae > Pseudomonas > Pseudomonas sp. ICMP 460. The sequence goes on along the minus strand of NZ_LKBR01000088.1, from coordinate 169,803 downwards.
AAGCGGCGGTTGAGGCCTTCCAGGTCGCTGGTGCGCTCGACCACGCGCATCTCCAGCTCGCGGCGCGCCTTGGCTTCGAAGGCAATGCGCTCCAGGTAATGGCGCCGACGTTGCATCATCAAACCGAGCAACAGCATCAACACCAAGAGCGTAGCGCCACCCACCGCGACCACCGTGCGCACCGGGCGGTTGATCAACGATTTGGGCGCGAGAATTTCCACGTTCCAGCCGGTCTCGGCAATCGCCGAGGACTGGCGCAGCCACGCCGTGGTGCTGAGTGCCAGCGGCTGCGGGTCGCGAGTCGGGTAGGGCTGGATCGCGATGATCGCCTGGCGTTCTTCCGGGGTCAGCGGCCGCGTAGCGCGAAATCGCCATTGCGGGCGCGAGGTCAGGATGACTACGCCGTTGTGATCGGTCACCAGCAATTGTTCGGGCGTTTTGCCCCACAGGCTTTCGGTGTGGTCCAGGTCTACCTTGACCACCAGCGCGCCGATAATTTTGTCCCCATCGCGCACAGCGGCGGCGAAGAAGTAGCCGCGCTTGGCTGACGTGGTGCCCAGCCCGAAAAACCGCCCCAATCGTCCGGCCATGGCTTCGCTGAAATACGGGCGAAACGAGAAATTGCGCCCGACAAACGTGTCTTGTTTGTCCCAGTTGGAGGCGGCGAGCGTCTTGCCGGTGGTGTCCATCAGGTACATCACTTCCACACCGGCCTGGGCGGCGACGTCCTTGAGCAGCACATTGGCGTTGGTCAGGTTGGTGCTGACGTGCGGTGCGTCCAGCGCGGTGCGCAGGGCCGGCAAGTCGCCGAGAATTTGCGGCAGCACCTCATAGCGGTGCAGGGTGCCGAGCAGGTTGGCGACGTACAGGTCGAGGGTTTGGCGGTTTTGCCCGGCCAGTTCGCTGCGGTAATAGCGCTCGGCCAAATGCTCCAGCGGCCATAACAGCGGAGCCAGGCACAGCGCCAGCAATGCGAGGCTGCGCCAGCGGGGTCGTCGCGGAAGGGGTGGAGTCATGGGAATCGTGCGCCTGTGGGGACAGGCGCATTATGCCTAGTGCGGCTGTGCAAGACACTCGCGCAATGCGTCTTGCCACTGCGGTTGGCCGACCTGCCAGTGCTGTTGCAGGCGGTTGCAGTCCAGGCGAGAGTTCAGCGGGCGCTGAGCTGGCGTCGGGTACGCGCTGGAAGGGATCGCTTCCAGCTCGGCGCAGGCTTTGCCTTGGCTGCGAAGGTGTTGACCAATCGCCTCGGCAAACCCGAACCAGGAGGTTTCGCCTTGCGCGGTCAGGTGGTACACACCCCATTCACCGGCCTGGCCTGCCTGCCAGCGTTCGATCAGCGCGCGGGTGCTGTCGGCGATGGTGCCAGCCCACGTCGGCGCGCCGATTTGATCGGCGACGATGCGCATGTGCGGCTTCTCTTGCAGCAGGCGCTGCATGGTCAGCAGGAAGTTCTTGCCGTGGTTGGAGTAAACCCAACTGGTGCGCAATATCAGGTAGTCGCCGCCCACCGCCGCAATCGCCTGTTCGCCCGCCAGCTTGCTCTGGCCGTACACGCCCAGCGGGTTCGTCACATCGGCTTCGGTGTAGGGCGCAGGTTTGCTGCCGTCGAACACGTAGTCGGTGGAGTAGTGGATCAGCGGGATGCCCAGCGCCTTGGCTTCTTCGGCCAACACGCCAGGGGCAATCGCGTTGATCGCAAACGCGGCGTCCGGCTCGCTTTCGGCTTGGTCGACCGCGGTGTGGGCCGCGGCATTGATGATCAAGCCTGGGCGATGCGCGCGCACCTGTTGGCGAATTTGCTCGACGTTGGCCAGGTCAAGCTGGTCGCGGCCCAGCACCACGAGTTCGCCGAGGCCCTGGAGCCGCTGTTGCAACTCTTGCGAGACTTGGCCATGTTGGCCGGTGATGAGGATTTTCATGGGAACAGGTCGGCTTCCAGCAAAGGTTTACCGACTTGGTCCTTGGCGGACAACTGCGGTGCTTCGGTGAGTTCCCAGTCGATGGCCAACGTCGGGTCATTCCACAGAATGCTGCGTTCGGCGCTCGGCTGGTAGTAATCGGTGGTCTTGTAGAGGAACTCGGCGTAGTCGCTCAACACCACAAAACCATGGGCAAAACCTTCCGGCACCCACAGTTGGCGATGATTCTGCGCTGACAGACGCACACCCACCCACTGGCCGAAGTTCGGCGAGCTGCGGCGGATGTCTACGGCCACGTCCAGCACTTCACCGGCGCTCACGCGCACCAGTTTGCCCTGCGTGTGTTCGAGCTGATAATGCAGCCCCCGCAGCACGCCCTTTTGCGAGCGTGAGTGGTTGTCCTGCACGAAATCACGCTTAAGCCCGGTGGCTTCTTCAAAGGCGCGAGCGTTGAAGCTCTCGTAGAAAAAGCCGCGCTCGTCACCGAACACTTTAGGTTCGAGGATCAGCACACCGGGCAATGTGGTTTCAACTACATTCACTTGTTGTCTCCGGCCAGCGAGTACAAGTACTGACCATAGCCGGTCTTGCCGAAATACTTGGCGCGTTCCAGCAGGTAATCACGGTCGATCCAGCCGTTCTCGTAGGCGATCTCTTCCAGGCAAGCCACTTTCAAACCCTGACGGTGTTCGATGGTCTGCACGTAGGTCGAGGCTTCGAGCAGGCTGTCATGCGTGCCGGTGTCGAGCCAGGCAAAGCCACGGCCGAAACGCTCCACATGCAGGTCGCCGCGCGCAAGGTAGGCGTTGTTGACGTCGGTGATCTCCAACTCGCCGCGTGGCGAAGGTTTGACCGCCTTGGCGATGCTGATCACGTCGTTGTCGTAGAAGTACAGACCGGTCACGGCGTAGCTGGATTTAGGCGACGTCGGTTTCTCTTCGATCGACAGGGCGCGGCCTTCTTTGTCGAAGTCGATCACGCCGAAACGCTCCGGGTCTTTGACCCAGTAGCCGAATACGGTGGCGCCGGACGGGCGTTGCGCTGCGCTGCGCAGTTGATCGCCGAAATGCTGGCCGTGGAAGATGTTATCGCCGAGGATCAGGCACACCGGGTCATTGCCGATGAATTCTTCACCGATGATAAACGCTTGCGCCAGGCCATCCGGAGACGGCTGCTCGGCGTAGCTGAAACGCACGCCAAACTGGCTGCCGTCGCCCAGCAGGTTGCGGTACTGCGGCAAATCCACCGGGGTGGAAATCACCAGAATGTCTTTGATCCCCGCCAGCATCAGCACCGAGATCGGGTAGTAAATCATTGGCTTGTCGTACACCGGCAGCAACTGCTTGGACACACCCAGGGTGATGGGGTGCAAACGGGTGCCGGAACCGCCGGCCAATACTATTCCCTTCATCATGCAATCAAATCCTTGCTGTCTGTGTTGCCCAATCGTTCGCCCTGATAACTGCCGTTCTGGACCCTGCGGCACCATTCCAGGTTATCGAGGTACCACTGCACGGTTTTGCGCAGGCCGGTTTCAAAGGTTTCCTGCGGGACCCAACCCAGTTCGCGTTCGATCTTGCTGGCATCGATCGCGTAGCGTTGGTCGTGGCCCGGACGGTCTTTGACGAAGGTGATCAAGTCGGTAAATTTTTCCACGCCAGCCGGGCGTTGCGGCGCCAGTTCTTCCAGCAGGCCGCAAATGCCGCGCACGACGTCGATGTTCTTTTGTTCGTTGTGGCCACCGATGTTGTAGGTCTCGCCGACCACGCCTTCGGTCACCACCTTCAGCAGTGCGCGCGCGTGGTCTTCGACGAACAGCCAGTCACGCACCTGCAAACCATCGCCATAAACCGGCAACTGCTTGCCTGCGAGGGCGTTGAGGATGACCAGCGGGATCAGCTTTTCCGGGAAGTGGAACGGCCCGTAGTTGTTCGAGCAGTTGGTCAACAGCACCGGCAGGCCATACGTGCGCTGCCAGGCGCGGACCAAGTGGTCGGACGCCGCTTTGCTGGCCGAATACGGCGAGCTTGGCGCGTAAGGCGTAGTTTCGGTGAACAGGTCGTCCACGCCGTGCAGGTCGCCGTACACCTCATCGGTAGAGATGTGATGGAAGCGGAACGCGCTCCTGGCAGGCTCAGCCAGCGTTTGCCAGTAGGCGCGGGTGGCCTCCAGCAGGCTGTAGGTGCCGACGATGTTGGTTTGGATAAAATCCGACGGGCCGTCAATGGAACGGTCGACATGCGACTCGGCGGCCAGGTGCATGATCGCCTGGGGCTCAAAGCGCGCCAGCACAGCGCTGACGGTGGCCTGGTCGATAATATCGGCCTGCACGAACTCATAGCGGCTGTTAGACGCGATGCTCGCCAGCGACTCAAGGTTGCCCGCGTAGGTGAGTTTGTCCAGGTTGAGCACTTCGTGCTCGGTGTGTTGAATCAGATGACGGATCAGGGCAGAGCCGATGAATCCGGCACCGCCGGTGATGAGAATGCGCATGTCGAGAGCCTTTTCCTTAGACGGACACAGGGCGAATTAAGCATAGCTTGAGTTGTGAATCGGGCCGATGCAAGTGCGCAGAGAGTGAGGGCTTGATTAACGGCCCCTGACAATGGCGATATAGACGCCTGAACACGCAGAAGTCGTCACAATAGTGCCGGTTTGCCTGGCCCACAGATGAGCATCCAGCAACCGACGCAATTGCGTGAGCAGCGTCACTGACTGACAGCACTGATGGCCGGTTTGTTCTGAAAATATGCCGATGCGACTGGGTTGCCGAGGGTGATTTGCCGACGCACTGTGGACTTCTTCGTCTGCTTGTTGTCGGAGGTGTTGAATAACCCGTCACAGATAGTCGATTATTATCGGCTTTCTATTGTGAATTTTAAGAGTCATCTCTTTTTATTGCTTTTAAAGCCGATTTTTATCCGTTATAAAGTCGGCCTTCACCCCATTCGGAGCCTTGATCGCCATGACCACCCTGCACAGCACACCTCGCGCCGATGGCTTCTACATGCCCGCCGAATGGGCGCCCCAAACCCAAACCTGGATGATCTGGCCCGAGCGCCCGGACAACTGGCGCCTGGGCGGCAAGCCGGTGCAGGCCGCCCACGTGGCGGTGGCCAAGGCCATTGCGCGCTTTGAGCCGGTGACGGTTTGCGTTTCTGCCGGTCAGTACGAAAACGCCCGCGCGCGCCTCGACGTGCCCAATATTCGCGTGGTGGAAATGGCCAGCGACGATGCCTGGGTCCGCGACACCGGCCCCACCTTCGTGATCAACAACAGCGGCGAAGTGCGCGGCGTGAACTGGGATTTCAATGCCTGGGGCGGTTTTGACGGCGGCCTGTATGCGCCGTGGAACCGCGACTCGCAAGTGGGCGGCAAGATCCTCGAGCTTGAGCGCGCGCCGCGTTATCGCACCGAAGGCTTTGTGCTCGAAGGCGGCTCGATTCACGTCGACGGCGAAGGCACGCTGATCACCACCGAAGAATGCCTGTTGAACCGCAATCGCAACCCGCACCTGGATCGCGCGGCCATCGAAGCGGTGCTCAGCGCCAACCTGGCGGTGGATAAAATCATCTGGTTGCCGGACGGCCTGTTCAACGATGAAACCGACGGCCATGTGGATAACTTCTGCTGCTACGTGCGCCCCGGCGAAGTGTTGCTGGCCTGGACCGACGACCCGCAAGACCCGAACTACGCGCGCTGCCACGCCGCCATGGACGTGCTGCAAAACAGCACCGACGCCCAGGGCCGCGCATTAACAGTGCATAAAATGCCGATTCCGGGGCCGCTGTACGCCACCGAGGAAGAGTGCGCCGGTGTCGACCTCGTCGACGGCAGCCAGGAACGTAACCCTGGCGTGCGCCTGGCCGGTTCCTACGTTAACTTCCTGATCGTCAACGGCGGCATCATCGCGCCAAGCTTCGACGACCCGCTGGACAGCCAGGCCCAGCAGATTCTGCAGAACCTGTTCCCGCAGCACGAAGTGGTAATGGTGCCAGGGCGCGAACTGTTACTGGGCGGCGGCAATATCCACTGCCTGACCCAACAACAACCGGCTCCGCACAAAAACTGAGTGCAGTTGTAACAGCGCTTGAGTGATACCTGAGCGCTACGTAGGTGTAGCGCTCACAGCGAGCCCGCAGCCCAGCCAGGTTGCGGGCTTTTTTGTGGGTGACTGCCGATAAATACGCCACATTGGCACACTGCTTGTATCGGGTTTACCACGGTGACCCAAGGCGACGGCTGCGTAGTTCTGTCACAAACCTTGAGTAAGTTAGCCGCTCACGCAGCAGGAGAGAGCGCGCACATGAATGCCGATACCAACCCGATCTACACGCGCCCGTTCCACCCGGCGCGGCTTAACGGTGATGAGATCCACGCGCTGGCGCTCTGGTTGAAAGCTAACGGCTCCAAAAGGGTCAGGGCGCCGGACCTGCGCAGCGTGTTCAGTGAACGTTACCCCGCGGGGTTGTTCAGTGAGGATGAAGTCAGCGTGTTGTGCGAGCTGATGAAAAACTAACCCGCAGCCCGAGTATTAGTGCCGTTGTGGCAAGCTGGGCTTTGTGTGGAAAGCAGGCTCTATGTGGCGAGCTGGCTCTATGTGGAAAGCGGGCATGTGTGGAAAGCGGGCTTGTGTGGCGAGCGGGCTTGTGTGGCGAGCGGGCTTGCTCGCGTTGGGCTGCGTAGCGGCCCCAAAATCCTGGGAGCGCTGCGCACTCCAACGCGAGCAAGCCCGCTCGCCACACAGGCCCCGATCTGCACACAAGTCTGGTCTGCACACAAAGCCCGATCTGCACACAAGTCTGGTCTGCACAAAAAGCCCAGTCTGCACACACGCCCCGCCCAGCACGCTGGCCAAGTTATCGCGGCAAAATTCAGAAGCTGTAAGTGCCCGTCACCACCAAACTGCGCGGTTCCCCCGGTTGAATTTGCGCCGCACTGGTCGCCGAGGCGTAGTAGTTTTTATCGGCGATGTTATTCAGCGCCGCCCGCACATCCCATGCCTTTTGACGGAACCCGGCCAGCGCGTCCCAACGGCCGTAACCGGGCAGCACCACGGTGTTCAGGTTGTCGGCATAACGGTCGCCCACCAGGGTCAAACCGGTTTCCGCGTACCAGCCCATTTCCGGTTTCCAGGTGACAAACAGGCTGGCATTACGTTTGGCCACATCGCTGATGCGCTTGCCTTCAAAGCCGTTGTTGTCCTTTTCGACCGTGGCATCTTGCAGGCCAATGCCACCGCGTACCGACCAGTTACCCGCCAGCTTGCCGGTGGCCGTCAGCTCCACGCCACGTGAGCGTTGCAAGCCGCTGAGCAGGGTGATGGTGCGGTCCAGCGGGTCACTGGTGCGGCGGTTGTACAGTTCCAATTCGTACACCGCCAGCGTGGTGCTGAGGCGGTCGTCGAGCCAGTCGCTTTTTACCCCGATTTCCTTTTGCTTGGTCAGCTCGGGGCTCAAGTCATTGACGCTGCCCGCCGCATTCGGGGTGATGCCGATCAAGCCGCCGCCCGCCGGCGAAAAGGTCTTGCTCCACGACGCATAGAACGAGTGATTTTCAAACGGCGTCCACACCAGTCCCACGCGCGGGCTGGTGCTGTGGCTCTTAACCGCCTGCTCGGTGTTGAGCAGCTTGTTGGTGGTGTCCACTTCGAAATCGTCGTAGCGCAAGCCGGCCAACACTTGCCATTGATCATTCAGGCGCAGTTGGTCCTGCACATACAGCGCGCGGCTTTCGACTTCGGTGTGGTTGTTACTCGACGCACTCATCCGCCCGGTATGGCTTAAGTGGCGGTTGGGTTGATTGAGGTTCAGGCTCGGTACCGCTTGCCCACCGCGGTTCACGGCAGTGGCCGTGTACAGCTTCGGATCGCGGCGCTGGCTGCCCAGCTCAAGCCCGCTGAGCAGGCGATGTTCCAGGCCGAAAGTATCAAAGCCGCCTTCCAGCTCAAGGTTGTTGAAGACGTTGCGGGTGGTCAGGTCTTGCTGCCAGCGCTGGCGCGTGACTTGGTTAGTTCTGGCGTCGTAGCCGGTTTGGTAGGTGTTGTCGAAATCGCTGTCGAGCTTGAACACGCCAAGTGTGTGGCGCAGTTGCCAGTTGTCGTTGAGCTCATAGGCGAGTTTGGAGCGCAGCGACTGGGACTTGTCGTCGATGTAATCGCGGCTGTCAAAGTAGGTGCTGCTGCGGCTCACGTCCGCCGGGCGACCGTTAACCCCCGGGATACCGCGGTCTGGCGTGCGGTTGTAACGGCTGTATTCGTATTGCACCAACCAATTGAGTTCGGGCGTCAGTTGCCAGCTCATCGACGGCGCAAACAATTGGCGGCTGCCACTCACGCCATCGCGAAAACTGTTGTTGTCCTGGTTGCCCATGTTCAAGCGCAGGCTGATGTTATCGCTCGGGTCGGTGCTGAGGTCGGCATACAGGCTGCGCAAATCATTGCTGCCGCCTTGCGCTTCGATGCTGGAGCTGCGCCCGGCTTGCGGCAGTTTGCTCACGCGGTTGACGATACCGCCCTGGCCGCCTCGCCCGTAAAGCACGGCGGCCGGGCCTTTGAGCACTTCGATGCGCTCGATGTTATGCAGGTCGCGCACGTACTGGCTGTCGTCGCGAATACCGTCCAGATAGAAGTCATTGCTCGCGTCAAAACCGCGAATACGCAGGCTGTCAAAACGCGTGTCGGCACCGCTGCTCACGTTGGGAATGCCGCTTAACGCCTGGCCCAAATCGTTGGTGCCGTAGGAGCGCAGGTTTTCGGTTTTGACTGAATCGATGGCTTGGGGCACATACCTCACCGCAGTGGTTGTGCGCGTGGCGGTGTTGGTCTCTTTGACGCGCGGGTCGTCTTCGTCAGCTTCGGCGCTGATCGACGTCTCGGGCAACAGCGTGGTAGCACTCACAAAACCAGCAGACAGCAGAACAGAGAGCCCAAAAGTGATGGGCGTCAGGCGAGAGGCAGGCATCAAAGAATGTATCCAAAAAGTGAGTAAAGAAAATGCGCGCGAATGGTAATGCTTTGCATTTGCGCGCGTTATCTATTCCCAAAAATTTGGCTCATAAAAAGTGTAACGCGATGTGTTTTGAACATCTTTATGAACACTCGCGCACGCCCTGAACGGCTCTCCTTAGACTTTTTTCGCCTAAATACAGACGATTCACGAAATTGACACATAGTTCAACCCGCGCATAGGATTGCGCCCAACGCCTGTGGCTAACCGCCATAACTCATCCAATAAAAAAAGGCCCGCGGCAGTTCAGTCGTCCGCGGGCCTTCTTTTTTTCGGAAAAAGTAGACATCAGAAAAGCAACACGGAGCCTGGTGTCAAAGCGCGTACTCAACCAGTAATAAGGAATATAAGAAATGTTGAAGCAACGGATGGGTTTGATCGCTCTGGGGATTTTGAGCGCCACTCAGGCAATGGCAAACGACCAGGAGCAATCCAAGGGTTTTGTAGAAGACAGCCACCTGAACATCGCTGCACGTAACGCCTACATCAGCCGTGACTACAAAAACGGCCAGCAAGACAAAGCTGAATGGGGCCAAGGCTTCATCGGCAAATTCGAATCCGGTTTCACCCAAGGCACCGTTGGTGTGGGCGTGGACGTGATCGGCCAATACGCCATCCGCCTGGACGGTGGTAAAGGCCGCAGCGGCGCTGGCGGTATCAACTTCTTCAAGCAAGGCGACAGCGGCGAAGCAGCCCACGACCTGGCCAAAGGCGGCGCGGCCGTGAAGTTCCGCGTCTCCAACACGGTGCTCAAGTACGGTGACCAGTTCCCGGCCGTGCCGGTGCTGCAATACGACAACTCGCGCCTGCTGTCCGAAACCTACACCGGCACCTCGATCGTTTCCAAAGAGATCGCCGGCCTGCAACTGGATGCCGGTCACTTCACCAAACAAGCCCAAAAAGGCGCCGAAGGCACCGACAGCGGCCTGTTGAAAAACATCGACTACGTCGGCGGCAGCTACAAATTCACCGAGAGCCTGTCGGCCGCGCTGTACGCATCCGACATGCAAGACGTGCTGAAGAAGCAATACGTTAACGTCAACTACGTGCTGGCCCTGCCAGAAAAACAATCGTTGACCTTCGACTTCAACGGCTACAAAACCAAGCTCGACAAAGACTTCGCCCAGCTCACCCAAGGCGACTCTGACGCCCGCGACAACAAAATCTGGAGCCTCGGCGCTACCTGGGCCGTCGGCCCGCACAGCTTCACCGTCGCGCACCAACGCAGCACCGGCGACACCGGCTACCTCTACGGCGGCTACCGCAACAACACCAGCGGCAGCGGCATCGGCGATGGCGGCAACACCATCCTGCTGGCCAACTCCTACTGGTCTGACTTCAACGGCAAAGACGAACGCTCCTGGCAAGCCGGCTACGGCCTCGACTTCAGCACCTTCGGCGTACCTGGCCTGACCTACAACATCGCCTACGTGCGCGGCACCAACATTGACGACGGCACCAACCGCGGCAGTGGCACCGAGCGTGAAATCTTCAACCAGTTCAAATACGTCGTACAAAGCGGCCCAGCCAAAGACCTCAGCCTGCGCGCCCGCGCCTCCTGGCTGCGCGTCTCCAACAACGCCAGCAACTACAACGTAGGCGGCAACGAAGTACGCCTGTTCGCCGACTACCCGATCAACGTTTTCTAATTGATCCGGCGAAGCGCCTGATGCCAGGCGATAAAAAACCCCGAATTTTCGGGGTTTTTTTATGGCCGGAATCAAGCCAGATAGCGACGCCTTACTGACTATTCAGCAGCACAAGGCGCCTCCAACACCTTCACCACATCATCAATCACCGCCTTGCTCATCTCCTGCAAATAATGCGATGCCCAGGCGTAACGGTCCGTCTGCTTGGTCATCGCCGCATCCTCTGCGAGCAGCTTGGCGACGTGGAGCAAGTCGGAAACGTGGTGCAAGGCTTCGAGCAGGGGCACGCCGCTGTTGACGCGAAATAGAGGCTGGTCGGAGTGAAAGGAGAAAGGGGTGACGCCGAGGGTGGTTAACGCAGATGGAATTGGAGCGGTCATTGATGGAACTCCCATATCGAGTGAGAGCTACCACGTTCGTTCTCAGGCGAATGGGTGGCAGCTGTGCGCAGGCTGAGAAACCGGAGATACAGGAACCCGGCAGACCCGAAGGTCTCCCACGCACAGCCGCCATTGCACGAAATGGTGGGCGAAAAAAAACGCCTGCAAATCGGGTTTTGGTGGCGCTTGGTGCGCCTGCATCTTGCCGGGTTCTCAGGCCCGGTCGCTGAATTGGCAGCGACGGGGGGAGGGTAGCGTGGTGGGGCGTGGGGAGCAATCGGGAAAGTGGAATGGTGGGTTTTAATTAGAGGTATTTTCGCTAGGACGGCATGCCAAAATTTTGAAAGCTATCTATCTTCTAAAACTACAGAGGTCCGTAGGGGCTATTAGATGCGGTGCGGCACCAGACGAATGGTAGTGATCGGCGGGATTAGGTTTTCTGAGAGTCTGAAATTCGGTGGAAATTTGGCGTACCCTAACTAGTAACTATAAATAAATCAGCTAGTTATGGAATTCTGTGGAATCGAACTCGGAAGCTTAGCTGGCTGAATTGAAGCTACTGAACTACGCGTTTAATAATCCTAAATGTTACGCCTCTGAAATTCCGCATCACAAATGCCTTGGCACCGCGTTGATGCCAAGGCATTTGATTCATTACGACTTACGACGGATAACTATGCGAAACGGCTGGCCATTGGCTCGACGAATCACCTTTCCAGACTTGGTGCGGATGGTCATCCGATAGATGACCTCGCAGCCTTCGTCTTGGTCCGACGGGTCTTTGTTCGACATGTCTTAATCCCCCCAAGGGGCTCGAACACATAACTCGCAGCCTTGCAACAGGAGCCAAACACCACTACCATTGCCGAGCTTTCCCAAAAGCAATGCGAGAGACGCCTGGAGCCCATTCAGTCGTCTTTTGTAACCCGGTCAAGTTGGCGCTTGGCCGGTTCTCCATCTCCCCCGTCTCAATCAGAATCCGGTCCCCCGGAGGTTTTTTTACGTCTGAAAATTGGGTTCACATGGGTCTGGTCTGGAGTCTATAAAGCGAGACTAGGTCTGTCAACATTATTTTCTTTGGTTCTGAGGGTTGGAGAATGCCGAGTCTTGATCTAGTCTTCGCGGTGCGGTAGTTTGAACAACTCAGAAACCGTATTGGAGCCTCGCCATGGCTAAGCAGCAACGAAGCCCGTCCTATCCAGGAATCACGTTGGAAACCGCGCTTGCACGGGCGAAGACGTTCTATCGTGCAGAGAATAAGCATGAGGCAGTGGTGGCCACCACAGTAGGTCACTGGAACTATGGCCCTAAAAGCAGTGGAGGGTTGGTTACGATTTCTGCCTTGAAGGCATACGGGTTAATGGATGATAAAGGCGCTGGACCGGACCGAAAGGTTCGGTTAAGCGCGCTTGGATTGTCGATCGTTCAGGATGACAGGATGGTATCTCCTGAGCGTGACGAGGCTATCAAGAGGGCTGCCTTGAGTCCGCCAATTCTGAGGGATCTTTGGGACCGTTACGGGCTGGATTTACCGTCCACTGATACAGTGGCTCATTACCTAAGGGTAGAGAAGGCATTCATTCCAAGTGCTGCTTTGGATCTCATAAAAATCTATAACGCTGCTGTAAGCTTCTCTAAACTGGATAGTCGTTCCTCTTCAAGCGAAATTGCTGGCTCTAATGACGAAGGAGACACTCCCCTAGAGGACGAGGTTTACGATTTTGCTGAAAGTGCGCAAAGTTCTTCTCTTCCGAAATCGTCAGTTATCGTAGCAGCAGATAGGCCCGTTAGTCATTTGGCTAGCGTAGGTGGGGAGGAGATAGCAAATATTCGCGTTTCCCGGTCCACAACTATTAGGCTGATTGCGAGCGGCCCATACTCACGCCAAAGCATCGAAGCATTAGTAGCCCAATTAAAGTTAGGTTTGGAGCTAGGCACATACGACGACTTTCAAGATGACTAATTGATGTTGGTAACAGAAATCTGATCGCGGCCCGGAAGTGGTGTAACTCCCGTATTCTTGGCTGTTGAGTCTGCATTTTCGCTTTCCTGCTTCTCATGCCATCAGCAGAAGGCATGAGAGCTGGCAGGAGCCTTCGTAATTACTCAGCCATCATCTTGTCGTATCTGTTTTGACAGTAGCCACAGGAGCCCTCCAGATACTGATCGTCCAAGCCCAACTTTTCTTCGCACCATTCGCAGTTGGTATATTCAAGCTCGTGAAAGCAAGCGGCGCATTCGTTATGCTGAATTAAAAAAGCGTCCTCCCCACATTCGGGGCAGTCACATGTAACAGCTTGCTCACCATCTTTAACGCACCAGTGATTTCTTCCTGCCATAGTCGCATTTATTGCTGGCCCGACTATTTGTGAGTATAAAGATGTTGCCGCTGACCGAAAACTGACCCAGTAGAGGCTGTTCTGCCGACTGAAAACTGACCCAGGTGTTCAACTGCTTCTACTCACTTTTCGAGCAGGAGAACACAGGGTGATCAGCATGGAAATGTTGGGAAAAATCCGGCGGATGTACTTCCGCGACAAGCTCTCGCTGCATCAGATAGCCAAGCGTACCGGGCTTTCTAGAAACACCATCCGAAAATGGGTCAGAGCGCCCGAAGCCACTCAACCGGCGTACCAACGGTGCGCAACCTTCAACAAACTCAGCCCTTTCCACGAGACGCTGGAACAGGCGCTCAAGGCCGATTCGTTCCGGCCAAAACACAACCGCAGGAGCGCCAAAGCGCTTTTCGAGCAGATCAAGGCCGAGGGTTACGACGGCGGCTACAGCCAGCTCACGGCGTTTGTACGCTCTTGGCGAGGTGAGCAAGGCAAGTCTTTACGCGCTTTTGTACCGCTGACTTTTGCGCTCGGCGAGGCGTTTCAATTTGACTGGAGCGAAGAGAGTCTGCTGATCGGTGGCCTGTTTCGACGTATCCAGGTCTCCCACATGAAGCTGTGCGCCAGTCGCGCATTCTGGTTGGTTGCGTACCCCAGCCAAGGCCACGAGACGCTGTTTGATGCCCATACCCGTTCGTTTGGAGCGTTGGGTGGCGTGCCACGTCGCGGCATCTACGACAACATGAAAACGGCTGTCGACAAGGTCAACAAAGGCAAAGGCCGCACGGTCAACGCCCGGTTTTCCGTGATGTGCGCGCACTATCTGTTCGATCCGGACTTCTGCAACGTGGCCTCTGGCTGGGAGAAAGGCATCGTCGAAAAGAACGTGCAGGACAGCCGGAGACGAATCTGGCTCGATGCTCAAAACTGCATGTTCCATACCTTCGAGGAGCTGAACGTCTGGCTCGGCCAACGCTGTCGTACGCTCTGGGCCGAACTTGTACATCCGCAGTACAACGGTTTGACGGTGGCAGAAGTCCTGGAGCTGGAGCAGGCTGAAATGATGCCGATGCCGACGGCCTTTGATGGCTACGTGGAACGCACCGTCCGTGTCTCTAGCACCTGCCTGATCAGCGTGGCGCGCAATCGTTATTCGGTGCCTTGCGAGCGTGTTGGTCAGTGGGTCAGCAGCCGTTTGTACCCTTCGCGGATCGTGGTCATTGCCGACGAAACGGTGATCGCCAGCCATGAGCGCCTCTTTGATCGAGATCAGGTCATTTTTGACTGGCAGCACTACATCCCACTCATCGAACGCAAGCCTGGTGCACTGCGCAATGGCGCGCCATTTGCTGATCTGCCAAAACCGTTACGGCTTCTCAAACGAGGGCTGAGGCGTCACACCAACGGTGATCGAATCATGATGCAGGTACTGGCTGCTGTGCCAATTGCGGGTCTCGAACCTGTGCTGGTGGCGGTGGAGCTGGTACTTGAATCGGGAAGTCTGAGCGCCGATCACATCCTCAATGTCCTTGCCCGCCTGACCTCCACCGCACCACCTCCCTGTGTAGAAACAAGCCTGCAACTCAAGGTCGCGCCTGTTGCCAATACGGCGCGCTACGACCGGCTCCGTACGACCGATGAGGAGAATCGCAATGCGTGACCTGATGACTGAACTCAAAGAACTGCGCCTGCACGGCATGGCCAGTGCTTGGGAAGAACTGGTATCTCAAGGAACAGCGTCGACGGCTTCATCGAAATGGCTGCTGGAACATCTGCTTCAGCAGGAACATGCAGATCGCGCGGTGCGCTCGGTGAATCATCAGATGAACATGGCAAAACTCCCCATGCACCGTGACTTAGCTGGCTTTGACTTCAGCGCTTCCAGCGCTGATACCCGGCTGGTCAGCGATCTATCCAGCTTGGCGTTCACTGAACCCGCGCAGAATGTCGTGTTCATCGGCGGCCCTGGAACCGGGAAAACACACCTGGCCAGTGCCTTGGCTGTATCCGGAATTACGGCCCACAACAAACGCGTGCGCTTTTTCTCCACGGTGGATCTGGTCAATCTGCTGGAGCGTGAAAAGTACGATGGTAAGGCAGGCCGAATCGCCCTGGGACTGCTACGAACAGACCTGGTGATACTCGATGAGCTGGGGTATTTGCCCTTCAGTCAAAGCGGCGGTGCCCTGTTATTTCACCTGCTGTCCAAACTGTACGAACACACCAGCGTGGTTATCACCACCAACCTGAGCTTCTCGGAATGGTCGAGTGTGTTTGGCGACGCCAAAATGACTACGGCGCTGCTGGATCGGCTGACACACCACTGCCATATCGTTGAAACAGGCAACGAGTCTTACCGCCTGCAACACAGCACATTGGCTGCCCAGACAAAGATCAAAACACGCGAACGAAAGCGAAAGGACGGAAATGATATCGAGGACGATGAGCCATTTTGATCCGCATCATAAATGCCCTGCTGCATGCGGTGGGGCTTGATGCGTCTTTAATCGGAACACTGCTGCTAAGCTTATCCACAATTGCTGGGACAGAAATCAGCAATCCGTCCTGGGTCAATTTTCAATCGGCAGGGTGGGTCAGTTTTCAATCAGCGCCAACACCTTAAAGGTTGTGGCTACCTGGGTTGCTGTCAAAGACAGCGCTTTGCCCGATCTTTTCTACGCCTATGGATAATTTGGGTCAAGGCTCGAATTTTCGGGAGTACTGCTGCTGTGGATGAAATTATCCACCGGTGGAAATCCGTGGTTTTCCACAGACAGTTGGATGGGCTTTAGATTTTTTAAGTGAGGTCCATCCAAGCAGGGCGGCTCTGCAGTTCCGCTTGGATGGACCCGCGTGGACAAGCGGATCATCGAGATTTCGAGAACGTACGCTTACTTTGCTGCGCCGCGATTGGCTTTTGGCCGTGTGACATTCGTGCAGAGTCGTGAGGAGTGACATCCTCCTGCTGGTGGGTGACTGGGAATCGGCTCCACCAGTTCATGATCAGTCTCCGCCCGTCGAGTTGCGTGCGACTATGGAAGACTGAGTACAATCCCCGCACGTATGTCTTTTCTTCGACCTTTTGCAGCTACGTGAAGCCGGCTGATCATTTAGGAAGTCTTTGATGTCACTCAATCCCCACACCCTTGAAGACCTGCCCTCGCTGGTTGAATCTGTCGAGCTCGAATGCAAGCTCGCTCAGGGGCAGGATGGGAAGGGAGAGTTGCCTAAGGATTTCTGGTTAACCTACTCCGCTTTTGCTAACACTCAGGGTGGGGTAGTACTCCTTGGCGTGCGCGAGAAGGATGGGCAGTTCAGCGTTGCAGGCCTATCAAATATCGAGAAAGTACGTACTGACCTGTTCAATACCCTCAACAATCCGGCCAAGGTCAGTGTCAATCTGCTGACTGACCGGGAGGTGGTCGTCAGAGAGTTGGAGGGCAAGCAGGTACTTGAAGTGAAAATCCCGGCGGCTTCGCGTAAGCAGAAGCCGGTATTTCTCAATGGTCAGCCGCTAGGTAACACTTATCGTCGATTACATGAGGGTGATCGGCGTTGCTCTGAGGAAGATGTTCGCCGCATGTTCGCAGAGCAAGTGGAGGACTGTCGGGACGAGCGGATTTTGCCGAATTACGACTTCGCGGACATTGATCCGGACAGTCTGCGTATCTACCGCCAGATGCTAAGCGACATAAAACCAGGCCATCCAGCGCTGGAGCACCAAGGGATTGAGTTTCTTCGACAGATAGGAGGTTGGCGTAAGGACCGCGCGAACGGAGTCGAAGGGCTGACTCTGGCAGGTTTACTGATGTTCGGACGCTGGCTTTCGATCCAAGAGAGTGTGCCGCATTACTTTGTGGACTATCAGGAGCGGCCGTACGCCAAAACAGAACTACGTTGGGTGGATAGACTCGTCCCTGATGGAACCTGGTCAGGAAATCTGTTTGATTTCTACCGGCGGGTTTATCGCAAGTTGGTTGAGGACCTAAAGGTACCGTTCGCTCTCAAAGGTGATCAGCGCCAGGATGACACACCGGTACATGAAGCTCTGCGCGAGGCTTTGGTTAATACCTTGGTCCATGCGGACTATACCGGGCGGGTTTCTGTGTTAGTCGTGAAGCGTCCTGACTTGTTTGGCTTTCGCAATCCAGGCGGCTTACGTTTACCCCTTGAGCAGGTGTTGCAAGGTGGTACCAGCGATTGCCGGAACAGGCTAATGCACCAAATGTTTCTTCTTATCGGTCTTGGCGAGCGTGGTGGTTCTGGGGTTCCAAAAATCTACAGTGGGTGGCGCAGCCAGCATTGGCGACCGCCAGCCCTTTATGAAAAGCCCGAGCCCGAGCAAACCCTTCTTGAGCTTCGCATGTTGGACTTGCTTCCTGAAGGGGTGGTGGAGCAGTTACGAGAGCGATTTGGGGTTCGTTTCGAGAGCTTGGAACATACTGCCAGGTTGATTTTGGCCACGGCCGCGATTGAGCGGGTGGTAAGCCATAATCGTCTCCTTGAGATTTGTGATACTCATGCTCATGACTTGAGCCAACTGCTTGCGCGGTTGGTACGCGAGGGATTCCTTGTGCCCGACGGGCGCTCACGGGGCATGATTTATCACCTGCCGGGTGAGCAACTGCCTACGCCGGAGCAAGTGTTCGCAGGTCCGCTACAGAGCTCCGAACATTACGCCGGCAGCTCCGAACATAACGGGGCTAGCTCCGAACATAACGCAGGTAGCTCCGAACATAAGGTCGAGCTGGATATGCAGCGAAACGATGATGGCTGCTTGTTGAGCGATCATATTGACGCGCCGCTGATCGATGCTTTGGACAGGCTTGATGCAGGGTTTCGAGAAAAGCTCGAAATACTGGCTGAGGAGCCGCGCAATCGAGAGCGCATGCAAAAGGATCGTATGCAACAGGTGATTATCACCCTATGCAAGGAGCACTATCTGACGCTCAACGTGTTGGCTAATTTGGTAAAGCGTAGTCCAGATGCCCTCCGTCAGCAGTACCTGAATGGAATGGTGAAAAGTAGGCAGATTCAGTTGGCATTTCCGTCCAAGCCGACTCATGAAAGGCAGGCGTACAAAGCGTACGTTGGTGGGCAGGACGAGGAGTAGGCTAACGGCCTACTCCCTCAAGCGGCTTTTCGCCTTGAGCCGCGTGACGTTCGTCCCGGTCTGGTTTGCAAACTCGTGTGGAGTGACATGCTCCTGCCGGTTGGCCTCCAGATACCGGCTCCACCAGTTCATGTTCAGCCTGCGCTCCTCGATGAACTCTGCCTTTTGGATGTAAGCAGCTCGGACGTTATTCCGCTCCTTGTGGCTCATCTGCCTTTCAATGGCGGTCTCGGACCACAGTCCTGATTCAATCAGCGCGCTACAGGCCATTGAGCGAAAGCCATGGCCGCAGATTTCGGTTTTGGTGTCGTAGCCCATCTTTCTGAGTGCGCTGTTCACCGTGTTTTCAGACATGGGTTTCCAGGGCTTGCCATCGCCTGCAAACACCAAGTCGAATTTGCCGGTGAGGGCGTGGATCTGTTCAAGTAGGGCTACGGCTTGCGGCGATAAGGGGACAAGGTGGATGTCCCCGGCCATCTTCGTACCCCTTGTTGAAAAGGGAACGCCGTCCAGCGCAGGTCGAGTGTCCGGTATCTCCCAGGTGCCGCGCTTGAGGTCGAACTCGCTCCAGCGGGCGAAGCGCAGTTCGCTGGAGCGTACGAACACATGCAGCGAGAGCATGACCGTCAGCCGGGTAAGTGCGCGGCCTTTGTAGGTGTCGATACGTTCCTGCAATTCAGGCAGACGCGATAAGGGTAGAGCGGGGCGATGAATCACTCTCGGGGCTTTGATCAAGCCTTCGAGGTCGTAGGCAGGGTTTGCGCTGATCTGCCGTGAACGCTTCGCCTCGCGCATGATGCTTTGCAGGTAGTTTTGTACCCTTAAAGCGACGTCAATCGTGCCGCGCTTCTGGATCGCTTCCAGAGGTTGCATCAGGTCATGGTGTCCAGATCGACAATAGAGCGCGCGCCGATCCGCAGGAAGACATGGGTTTTGAGGCGGCTTAGGACGGTTCTGGCATGGCCCGGAGCCCATTTGGCTGACATCGCTTTGTGCCAGTCCAGTGCGGCGTTTTCAAAGGTTCGGCCTTTGATTGCGGCCTGCGTCTTGGCTTGGTGTTTGGTCTCTATGGGGTCGATGCCTTTCGCCAGCATCCGCTTGACCTCCAGGCGCTTGTTACGCGCATCGGCGAGGCCAGTCACGAGGTAACTGCCGAACGAGGTTAGTCCTTCGCGGCCATCAGGTTTTACATACCTGAGACGCCAGCCTTTACGGCCATTGGGTTGGACTAGAAGGTAGAGGCCGTCGCCGTCGAAAAGCTTGTAGGCTCGGCCGGTGGACTTGGCTGAGCGGCAAGCCGAATCGGAGAGTGGAGCAGTGGTGCGAGACATAAGGGTACTCCCCCTTTATCGAATTACCTTACCCCTAAAACGGCTGGAATCCACCAGATTTTGACGTAACCCGACAGAACCCCAAAACGAAAAAACCCGCCAGGAGGCGGGTTTTTCGGGGGTTCCAGAGATTTTGAAAGCTTTCTCTGGAACCTTGTATGGTGCCGGCACCAGGAGTCGAACCCGGGACCTACTGATTACAAGTCAGTTGCTCTACCAACTGAGCTATACCGGCGTGTTAGGGCGACGATTATAGCGATTGCAAAGCATCTGTAAACCCCTGAATTCTGACTATTTTTGCGAAAGTGAAGGTTTTTTCGCGATCCCCGCTTTTTCCTCCCCTCAACTCCCCTTTATAGCCGCGCATCTGCACGTGTAAGGCCCCGTCAAACCAGCTCAATCACCACCCCCGCGATTGTCACTGAATCTCGAAAATCACCTCTCGATTGGCGTGATTCAGAAAGCATTGATCAAAAAACACCCGCCGCCGCTCTAGCGCATTGATTTAACAGAAGTACCTAAAACAAAAAGCCATAAAAATGGCGTCAAACCACTCATCAGAAAATATCTCACTGAAAAAGACCAAATTACTGACACTGCCCGCGTGATATCACACAATGCACGCCTCATTAACACCGCAGTCCGTCAGGGAGAGGCATTCAGTGGCGCGTGCAGAACATATTGCAAAACTAAGCGCCGCGCTGGGTGCGCACTCTTCAAGCCTGCCGTGTGCGAGCGACGAATTCACTGCGCAACCCTTGCAGGGTTTGCTGCACAAACTCAGCCAAGGCGAGGCGAATCACTTCCACCCGCCCGAGCGGGTCGAAGGCCCGCGCGGCGAGGTGTATTCGAACACGCAGTCACCCACTGTCGTGGTGCTGGTTTCCGCCACGGGCGGCGTCGGGCGCAGTACGTTGGCGGCCGCCCTTGCGAGTGGCTTGCAGCGTCAAGGGCACCCCGCTTTTGCCTTGGACCTGGACCCGCAAAACGCGTTGCGTCATCACTTGTGTCCGGGGTTTGATCTGCCGGGTATCGGCGCCACGAGCTTACTCAATCAAAGCTGGCAGGCATTACCTCAGCGCGGTTTCGCGGGGTGTCGTGTGATCGCCTTTGGCGAGACCGACCTTGCGCAGCAACACAGCCTGAATCGCTGGTTGGGGCAGGATGTTGAGTTTCTCGGCAAGCGCCTGGCCGGGCTTGGCCTGACTGGCCAGCACACGGTGTTTATTGATGTGCCTGCGGGCAACACGGTGTATCTGCGCCAGGCGATGTCTGTAGCGGATACGGTGCTGGTGGTGGTTCGGCCGGATGCGGCGTCTTTTCGTCGTTTGGCGAAGATGGACGAGGTGCTCGCGCCGTACTGTGCGGGCGAGTCGCCAGCGCAACGGTTTTACGTGATTAACCAGGTGGATGGCGGTTGTGCGTTCAGCCAGGACATGGCGGGTGTGTTCAGGTTGCACTTGGGCGATGCGGTGTTGGGTGAGGTGCATTGCGACCGGGCTTTCAGTGAGGCGCAGGCGTATGGGCGAGACCCGCTCGACCCTTCGCTCAATAGCGTCGGCTGCCAGCAGGTAAATGCTCTGTGCCGTGCATTGATGGCGCAGAGGCGTCAATCAATCACAAGCCATTAAATTGACTATTTACCGTTTGTCTAAAATTAAACCCGCAAAAAAATCAAAATAATGACACTTGGCCAGTGTTCCCACATGATGCGTCAACTGTGACGCCCACAAGAAGACCTGCGGTGAGTGCTGCTTGCCGACCTTTCACGTCTTTAAGCTGCGTCGTGTGGAGTTGGTTATGAGCCTTAGCGAAGAACTTCTGGCGTTGTTCGGTAAAAACGTCACCCGTGATGCTCAAGGCATCAATGCGCGCATGCACTTTTTCGGCACGGTGCCTACCGACGCTCCCACGCCTTCCCAAGTGACTGATACCAGTGCGCTGCGCCCAAATGTGGTGGCGTTGGTGTCGATGAATGGCGGTGTGGGTCGCAGTACGTTGGTCACGGCGTTGAGCAGCGGCTTGCAGCGCGATGGTGAATCGGTGGTGGCGCTGGACCTGGACCCGCAAAACGCTTTGCATCATTACTTCGGCGTCAATGCGGGGTTGCCCGGTATTGGCCGTACCAGCCTGGAGCATGGGCCGTGGAGCCCGTTGCAGCAGCTCGGCTTTGCCGGTTGCCAGGTGTTGACCTTCGGCGATATTGACCTGCAGCAGCAGGAGAACCTCGAACGCTGGCTCAAGCGCGAGCCGACGTGGCTGGCGCAGCGCCTTGCGTCGATGGGGTTGAGCGAGCGGCAGACGGTGATTATCGATACGCCCGCGGGTAATAACGTGTATTTCCATCAAGCGTTGAGTGTCGCCGACGTGGTGCTGGTGGTTGTGCAGCCCGACGCGGCATGCCTTGGCACGCTTGATCATCTGGATGTGTTGCTCGCCCCGCACCTTAAGGGCGAGCGCGTACCGGCTGTGCATGTGGTGGTGAATCAGGTGGATGAGGGCAACGCGTTCAGCCTGGAAATGCTTGAGGCGTTAAAGCAGCGCCTGGGCAAAGCGCCGCTTAAGGTGCGTCGCGAGAGGGTTATCAACGAGGCGTTCGCGTTTTCTGTCGACCCGCAGGAATGCTTGGCGATGCGGCTGGCGAGTGAGGGTTTCAACCAGATTTGCCAGTTGTTGAAGGCAGCAAAAAAACCGCGTAAAGCGCCGTTTATACGCTGACGCCAGATGCTTATGCACAATTGGTTGGTTGCCGCTGTCACGAAATCGCCATTTTTTGGAATCGCTCTCAACACGCTGCAACTGCCTGTTTTGCGTGCGTTTTATTGGGGTGAGCAAAAAATAACCAACGTGGCTTTTGGCTTGTATTGTTGATGGCTACAGGTTCTGTAAAGAATTCATCAACAGACTTATCCACAGGGCACGCCGAGGCAATTTGCCCCTTAATCGCGCTCGGCCAGCACCATCAGGTTGCGCGGCGTCAGCGTGGGTTCGCAGAAGGTGCCCAGCTGGACGCTGTAGCCCTGTTCCGCAAGAAACAGCGCCCGATCAAGTACCAGCCACATCTCCAATGCGCGCCGAAACAGGCCGCGCACCAACTCCAGGTTGCGCACTTCGGCCAGGCGCTGCCAGCCGTGGGCTTCCAGCGCTGGCCAATCCTGTTCGCCTGTGGATAAACCTTTGAGGCTTGCCAGTTCGCGGCAGTAGTCGGCGAAGGGTTTGGCCAGCCAACTGGCGGGCAGGGAAGGCGTGGGCAGGTACTCGTCGCAGCCGCGCAGTTGCCTTTGTAGTTGATCAAAGCCAAGGCGCCGGGCCATGGAGGTGTCGCGTTGCTGACGGACACGGTTGCCGGCGGTGACGGTTTCGCTCAGCGGCAGGCCCAAGTCATCAATCGACAGGTGCAGGCGCGAGGCGCGCCCGGCAGCGGACAGCGCTTGATAGTGATTGGCGTTGATGCGGTTGTAGCAGCAGGGCGCCAGCGCGAGTCGCTTGCAGCCGGCCGCGCTGGCCACTTGCAGCAGTCGCACGTGCAAGTCGCCGCAGGCATGCAGGGCGACGGGTGTGTGGTCGGGGCTGATGGTTACGTCTGCCATCACATCTTGCAGGCGATGGGTGGCGGGCAAGCCGTGGTGGTCGCTCAAGGCTTTGCCGGCGGCGATCAGCGCCGGGTCGTATTCCAGGCAGGTCAGTTGTTGGCCGGGTTGTAGCAAGCGGCGGCCGAGGTGGCCTTTGCCGGCGCACCAGTCCAGCCAATGCGCCGGCGTTTGCGCAAACTGCAGCGCTGCGCCGAAGGCTTCGATTTGTTGCCACTTGCGGCCGGGTACATCGACGTTCAGCCGAGGGCGAGCGGTTTCAAGCGCGTGTGCCGGTAACTTATCCACAGCACAGAGCTGCTGCGCCATTGCGGCCAGTTGTGCAAAAGGCGCGGGCGCAGGCACGTCATGTGGTTGGTTGTGGCTGGCTTCGGCATCGGCCAGCGAGCGCTGGCGCAGCCACTGGGCAAGCTCGGGGTGTTGGGTTTCCCAGGGTAATTGCCGGTGCGTAAAGGGCCGTGGTCGCCACAGCCCTTGGTGCTCGATCAGAAACGCATTCAGCGCGGCAAAGCGTGCTTCAGCGTCCTTGGCAAGCATCGACGCGCAGCCAGCGTTCCAGCAGTTTGAAGCCGCGTACCAACAGGTAGGAGATCACCAGGTAGAACACGCCCGCGGTGAAGAACATCTCTACGGTCAGGTAATTGCGCGCAATGATGGTTCGTGCCATGCCGGTCAGTTCCAGCAGGGTCACGGTGCTGGCGAGGGAGCTGGCCTTGAGCATCAAAATGACTTCGTTGCTATAAGCCGGCAGGCCGATGCGCGCCGCGCGCGGCAGGATGATATAGAACAGCGTTTTGGGCTTGGACATGCCCAGCGCGCGGGCCGCTTCGATTTCACCCGGTGGAATCGCCTGGATCGCGCCGCGCAGAATCTCGGCGATGTAGGCCGCCGTGTGCAGTGTCATGGTGGCGGTGGCGCACCAGAACGGATCGCGCAGGTAAGTCCACATGAAGCTTGCGCGCACGGCATCGAATTGCGCCAGGCCGTAGTAAACCAAAAACAGTTGCACCAGCAGCGGTGTGCCGCGAAAGAAGAAGATGTAGGCGTACGGCAACGAGCGCACATACCAGCGCTTGGACGAGCGCGCGATGCCCAGCGGTATCGCGAGGATCAGCCCCAGAATCACGGCAATGCTCACCAGTTCCAGGGTCAGCGTGGCGCCCTGAATAAACTTCGGCAGCCACTTATAGATGACTTCCCATTCCATTACGTCGTCCTCACGAAGCCGCGAGCGGCGCGTTTTTCCAGGAAGTGCATCGCCACCATCGACAGTGACGTCAGGCCCAGGTAAATGAACGAGGCGACCAAGTAGAAGGTGAAGGGCTGTTTGCTGACGGTGACCGCGATCTGCGCATGGCGCATGATTTCTTCAAGGCCGATGACCGTGACCAGCGCGGTATCTTTCATCAGAATCAGGAACAGGTTGCCCAGCCCCGGAAGGGCGATGCGCCACATCTGCGGCATGATCAAGCGGCTGAAAATACGAAACTTCGACAAGCCCAGCGCCACGCCGGCTTCGCGGTGGCCCTTGGGGATGGAAATGATTGCGCCACGT
This sequence comes from Pseudomonas sp. ICMP 460, assembly GCF_002723595.1. Taxonomy (NCBI): domain Bacteria; kingdom Pseudomonadati; phylum Pseudomonadota; class Gammaproteobacteria; order Pseudomonadales; family Pseudomonadaceae; genus Pseudomonas; species Pseudomonas sp. ICMP 460. The sequence continues at coordinate 144,920 of NZ_LKBR01000088.1, read as the reverse complement.
AACACCTCGGTGGCGTAGGCACCAAAACACAGGCCCAAGGCGATCACGCCAGCCGCAAAGGCGCTGAGCGAAAGGTCGGCAATACCGAACAGCTCTCCCACGCTGCGCATCAGATTGATCGTGCCAAAATAAATCAGCAGCACCCACAACAGTTCCGGCACGCCGCGAACGATGGTCGAGTACGCGCCGCCAAGCCATTGCAGTGGTTTATAGGCAGACGTCTTGGCCAAGGCGCCGGCGAGGCCCAGCACCAGCCCCAGGCAAAGTGCCGTGAGCGCCAGTTTGACGGTCATCAGCGCGCCGGCAGCGAGCGCCGGGCCGAATCCGTAGAGATCGAAATTCATGGTGTTTTCATATCGCGGCAGGCAGTGCTAAAGCCTGCGCGCTCAAGCGAGCGCGCAGGGCAGGTGGTTCAGATCATTCGATGCTGAACGGGAAGTACTTGTCGTTGATTTTTTTGTAGGTGCCGTCTGCCTTGATCTCTGCCAGGGCTTTGTTCAGGCGCTCGCGCAGTGGGTCGCCTTTGCGTACGGCGATGCCGATCTTGTCGCTTTCAACCACCGGGTCGCCTTTGAATTCATAGGCCGAACCGTCTTTGCTCTTGAGCCACTCGTACTGCACGTATTTGTCGGCGAGGATGCCGTCCAGGCGGCCCGAGGTCAGGTCGAGGTAGGCGTTTTCCTGGGTGTCGTAAAGCTTGGCTTCGGTGTCTGGCAGCTTGTCTTCCAGGTAAGTACCGGAGAGGGTCGCGCGTTGTGCACCGATGATCTTGCCCTTCAGGTAAGCCGCGTCGGTCTTGAAGTCTGCGGTGGCTTTGGGCGCAATGAATTGCAGCTTGTTGGAGTAGTACGGGTCGGTGAAGTCGACAGCCTGCTTGCGCTCGTCGGTGATCGACAGCGAAGACACCAGGAAGTCGAACTTCTTGGCATTCAGGGCCGGGATGATGCCGTCCCAGTCGGACACATACACTTCGCACTTCTCGACTTTCATCTTGGCGCACAGGGCGTCGCCGATGTCTTTGTCGAAGCCGACCACGTTGCCGCTGGCGTCTTTGTTGTTGAAGGGCGGGTAGGCCGCTTCGATCCCCATTTTCAAGGTTTCTGCCATGGCCGTGGCGCTGAATGCCATCGAAACGGTCGCGGCCAGAAGGAATTTTTTATAGTTCTGCATGCAAGGTTGCTCCGTTAGCGGTTGCTGGACATGAATTGTTTGCAGCGCGCCGAAAGCGGGTTGTCAAACACCTGCTGTGGCGATCCTTGCTCTTCGACCAGGCCCTGATGCAAGAACACCACTTCACTGGAGACTTGACGGGCAAACCCCATTTCATGGGTGACCAGCAGCATGGTGCGGCCCTCTTCGGCCAGTGCGCGGATCACACTAAGTACTTCCTGAACCATTTCGGGGTCAAGCGCCGATGTCGGCTCGTCGAACAGGATGACCTTGGGCTGCATCGCCAGGGTGCGTGCAATGGCCGCGCGCTGTTGCTGGCCGCCGGACAATTGCGCGGGGTAGGCGTGGCGCTTGTCGCTGATGCCGACCTTGGCCAGCAGGGCTTCGGCCACTTCTATCGCCTCAGCCTTGCTTTGGCCAAGCACACGGCGGGGCGCCTCGATGATGTTGTCGAGGATGCTCATGTGCGGCCACAGGTTAAAGTTTTGAAACACAAAACCGATTTCGCTGCGCAGGCGGTTGATCTGCTTGCCATCGGCGGCCATCAGCTCGCCGTTTTTTGCAGCCTTGAGCTTGAGCTCTTCGCCGGCGACCAGAATCTGCCCCTGGTGCGGGTTTTCGAGCAGGTTGATGCAGCGCAGGAATGTGGACTTGCCGGAACCGGAAGAACCCAGGATCGAGATCACGTCGCCGTCGCGGGCGGTCAGCGAGATACCTTTAAGTACCTCAAGCTCACCATAGCGTTTATGCAAGTTGCGGATTTCAAGCGCGGGCGCGGCCTCGGCCATGTGCGGTCCTCATTGTGTTCATTGCGTTTCTGCTGCTGGGCCGCCTTCCTGGCGAGGCGCCAAGCTAGCATAGCGTTCGGATGGCAGCCAACAGCGCTGCGGATGGTAACCGGTGGTGTGCGGCAGGGTGTCGCATCAGCGCAGCAGCGTGTCGCGCTATCAACAACCCGGCAGCCGATTGAACCCGGAAATCCGCAGGTTTCGCGTAAAAAAGGGCGCGATGGTGCCAGCTTTGGCCGGACGTTGGAAGGGTTAACCGGGCAAACGGCACACATCGGCGCCTTTATGGGGCGCGGCGCACTTTTTGTGTGTGTTTTTGGTGCGCCCAATCGTTATGGAAGTGGGTCGCACGGTAACGCCATAGCGGAATGCCATTGTTCTCAATGACTTGCAACAATTGTGGGTTCGCCTTGCAGGCCGCGCCGATCAAGGCTCTGTAACATTTTGGCGCAAATCTTGCGTAAAAAATAAAGAACGCCCCTGTTGGTTTCTCTACACGAGAAACCTCGCAGGTCGGGCGGACCGTTTTCGCAATTCCTCGTAAAGGTGTGTCAATGAGTAGTACGCAAAGCTCCAATGACCTCGAACAGGGGCTCAAACCGCGTCACGTCACCATGTTGTCGATTGCCGGCGTGATTGGTGCCGGTTTGTTTGTCGGCTCAGGCCACGCGATTGCTGCCGCCGGCCCTGCAGTACTGCTGGCTTACGCCGCGGCGGGTACGCTGGTGGTATTGGTGATGCGCATGCTCGCCGAAATGGCGGTGGCGTCGCCGGACACCGGTTCGTTTTCCACCTACGCCGACCGCGCGATCGGTCATTGGGCCGGTTTTACCATCGGCTGGTTGTACTGGTGGTTCTGGGTGCTGGTGATTCCGTTGGAAGCCAACGCCGCCGCGACCATCCTTCATGCCTGGTTCCCCGACGTGGCGATCTGGGCATTTACCCTGATCATCACCTTGCTGCTGACCGCGACCAACCTGTTCAGCGTGAAGAACTACGGTGAATTCGAGTTCTGGTTTGCGCTGATCAAAGTCGTGGCGATTGTGGCGTTCGTCATTCTTGGCCTGGCGGCGATTTTTGGCTTCCTGCCGACCAGCCAGGTCAGCGGCGTTTCGCACCTGTTCGACACTCAAGGCTTCATGCCCAACGGCATGGGCGCGGTGTTGGCGGCGATCCTGACCACCATGTTCTCCTTCATGGGCACCGAGATCGTTACCATCGCGGCGGCTGAATCGAAGAACCCGGGCCAGCAAATCACCAAGGCGACCAACTCGGTAATCTGGCGGATTGGTTTGTTCTACCTGCTGTCGATCTTCATCGTGGTGTCGCTGGTGCCATGGAACGATCCGACGTTGGCTGCGGTAGGTTCCTACCAGACCGTGCTGGAACGCATGGGCATTCCGAATGCCAAGCTGATTGTTGATCTGGTGGTGTTGGTTGCCGTGACCAGTTGCCTCAACTCGGCGCTGTACACCGCGTCGCGCATGCTGTTTTCGCTGGGCCGTCGCGGTGACGCACCGGCTGTGGCCAAGCGCACCAACAAGAGCGGCACGCCTTACTGGGCGGTGCTGTTGTCTACCGGTGCAGCGTTCCTTGCGGTATTCGCCAACTACGTGGCACCGGCGGCCGTGTTCGAATTCCTGCTGGCCAGCTCTGGCGCCATCGCCTTGTTGGTGTACCTGGTGATTGCGGTGTCGCAACTGCGCATGCGCCAGAAGCGTGCGGCGGCGGGCGAGAAGATCGTGTTCAAGATGTGGTTGTTTCCCGGCCTGACCTACGCGGTGATGGTGTTCATCGTCGGTACGCTGACCATCATGCTGTTCCAGGAAGCGCACCGCGTCGAGATCATCGCGACCGGCGTGCTGAGCTTGCTGGTGGTGGCGGCAGGGCTGTTTGTGTCGAGCCGCCGCAAGGCGCAAAGGGCGGGCGCTACCGTCCTGAATTGATATTCACCTGTGGGAGGGGGCTTGCTCCCGATGGCAATGGGTCAGTCAGCACATTTGGCGACTGACACACCGTCATCGGGAGCAAGCCCCCTCCCACATTGGTTTTGGCGCGAGTCGTGCCAGTTGGCGAGTGCTTCGGGCTGGAGGCGAAGGCCCCGATGCCTGCGATCAACCTGAAGGAACGCGCCGCTTAGTGCGCTGCTATCCAACTGTGGGAGGGGGCTTGCTCCCGATGGCAATGGGTCAGTCGGCACATTTGTCGGCTGACACACCGTCATCGGGAGCAAGCCCCCTCCCACATTGGTTTTGGCGCCAGTCTTGGTAGTTGGCGAGTGCTTCGGGCTGTAGGGGAAGGCCCCGATGCCTGCGATCAACCTGAAGGAGCGCGCTGCTGAATGCGCTGCTGTCCAACTGTGGGAGGGGGCTTGCTCCCGATGGCAGCGGGTCAGTCGGCACATTTGGCGACTGATGCACCGTCATCGGGAGCAAGCCCCCTCCCACATTGGTTTTGGCGCCAGCCTTGGTAGTTGGCGAGTGCTTCGGGCTGTAGGGGAAGGCCCCGATGCCTGCGATCAACCTGAAGGAGCGCGCTGCTGAATGCGCTGCTGTCCAACTGTGGGAGGGGGCTTGCTCCCGATGGCAGCGGGTCAGTCGGCACATTTGGCGACTGACACACTGTCATCGGGAGCAAGCCCCTCCCACAGTTGGTCGTCGGGAGCAGCCCCTTTCCACAGTGAGTTTTAGTCTTGCAAGTTGGCGAGTGCCTGCGAGGCTTTTACGTAATCTGCCTGGAACTCGGGCGACTCGATCCAGGCGAGTGCGGCCGCTTCATCATCGGTATCCGTGGCCCACTGGCGATACTCGATCAGCGCTGCGAAGATAAAATCGGTGGCTTCTTCTTCACCTTCCTGCTCCAGCACCAATGCCAGCAGCGGGTGCGCCAAAAATACCCCGCACAATGCGACCTGGCTGATCTCGCCGGAGGCGCGCATTTCCACAAACAGCTCGGTCAAATCCACCGACTCTAGGTCAATGCGGCTGTCGTCACCGGCAAACGCATCCGGCTTGGCCGCGACGCTGCGCTGGGTACGGTTTTGCTTGGCCTTGGTCTTTGCGCGCTGGGCACGTTTTTGCTGTTTGTTCGGCGAGGCCATGGGCTCACGTCCTTGGTTCAGAATCTGGAATGTCTATTGAAGCGCAGCTTTGTAGAAATCCCAAGGGATTCCAGCCGTGTTACGTCACGCACTTGCCGGGCGTGCCTTGCGCCAACTTGCCGTGCAGCAGCCACGCCAGCGCGACAGGCCACAACCGATCCTGATATTCACTGCGAAAAAATGCGAAATGCCCGACAGCTTTTTCACCGATATCCTCCGGTGCAATGCGCAGATGAGTGCGCTCGCTGCCGTCGAAATAGCGCAGTAACCGCTCAATCGCCGCCACCGTGCCGAACGGATCATCGCTGATGCTGATGGCCAGCATCGGCGCCTTTACCCTGCCAAACGGCAAATCCCCCAAATCGCTTGCGCTGGGGCGCTTTTCATACCTGGGCGCACGCGTGCACCAGTCGCGCACCACGCCCGCCGGCGTATCCTCCAGCCAACCCAAGCGCTTGCCGGGGAAGTAGCCGCACAGCGCCGTCAGCAGCGGCATCGCCACATGCCACTTGGCAAACATCCGCCAGCGGCCTTTTGCCTGGTAATCGCGCCAATAGGCAAACTGCGCGCCCACCGTGACTATTCGCCGAATCACCGCGCCTGACGCGGCCAGCCCCGCTGCGCAGCCGCCAAAACTGTGGCCGACCACATCAATCGGCTGCCCGGCAAATTCGCGCTGTGCGCGTTGCAACATCGCCTCGAAATCCAGCGCGCCCCACATCGACCACGAGGCGGTAAAGCCCCGTAGCGAGCCGCTGCGTGATTCGCCGATGCCGCGATAATCGTAGGTGATCACGTCGAAGCCGTTGGCAAACAGGTAGTCGGCGAAACGTGAGTAGTGGCGGCAGCGCACGGACGTGGCGGCGTTGATGATCACCACCGGGCGTGCGGGGTCGGTTCGGATATGGCGCCAAGTAAAGCCGCCAATGAGGTAGCCGTCGGCGGCAGGTTCGCGGAACGCTTCTGAGGCAGGTCGAGTGGGCAGTTTCATAGGTCGGCTCGTTTCCAGCGCTTGTGGTGTGGGCCGTGCGCTTTTATAGGCAGTCGAAACTAACAAATTTATTGCGCCAAGGGCGCAGCAATTGCCACGATGCTCGACCTTATCGCGCTGGGTGCATAGGCTTACGCTCTTTTGATCAGTCAGGCTCGGCCCATGACCCGCGACACCCTCGAACACAACCAGATCGCGATCTACTTCGCCGCCGTCCTGCTGGCGGCCGCGTTCGGTGTGTTCGCACCTTTATCGGCCCAAGGCCTCGGCGTACTGGTGACGCCTGCGATTGCGCTGTTGATGTACGCGATGTTCCTGCAGATTCCGTTTCTGGACCTGCGCCAGGGCCTCGGCAACAAGCGCTTCATCTGCGCATTGCTGCTGGCCAATTTCATTCTGGTGCCCTTGCTGGTGTGGGCGCTCACCCGTGGCCTGGTGGAGCGCCCGGCCTTGCTGGTCGGCGCGTTATTGGTGTTGCTGACGCCGTGTATCGACTACGTGGTGGTGTTTACCCATATCGGTAAGGGCGATTCGCGGCTGATGCTGGCAGCCACGCCGGTGCTGCTGTTGCTGCAACTGGCGCTGTTGCCGGTGTACCTGAGTTTTATGCTGGGCGCGCAATCCGCGGTGGTGGTGGCGGTGGGGCCGTTTGTCGAGGCGTTCCTGCTGTTGATTGTGCTGCCGCTGCTGCTGGCGGTACTGACGACGGCCCTGGCGCGGCGCTCAAGCGTGGTCAAGCTTTGGAACAATGCCTGGGCCTGGTTGCCGGTGCCGGCAATGGCGTTGGTGCTGTTTGTGGTGATCGGCTCGCAGCTCACCTCAGTGCTGCGCGACGTCGGGCTGTTGTTACCGGTCATTCCGGTGTACGCAGGCTTCCTGTTACTCGCGCCGCTGGTTGGCGCGTTGGCTGCGCGGCTGTTCGCGTTGCCCGCAGGCACGGCGCGGGCGGTCACGTTCAGCGCGTCGACGCGTAATTCGCTGGTGGTGCTGCCGCTGGCGCTGGCCTTGCCCGAAGACGTGCGCGGGCTGGCCGCGACTGCGGTGGTTCTGCAAACCCTGCTGGAGCTGGTGGGCGAACTGCTCTATATCCGGCTGATCCCGGCGCTGGTGTGGCGCACTGGCCGGTAGGCGCATAAATATTCGGGTTTGTTCAGGCGTTATTCAGGCATGCAGTCGGCACCATGGAGCCGGCCCCGCCTACCTGAAGGACATTCGATGGATCACCGCAGCCGTTTTCGCCTGGAGTCGCTGGGCATTTTCCTGATCGCTTTACTGCTGTTCACCTTGGGTATCTGGGATGAGCAACCCCAAGGGTTTGACGGGCGCTGGGCGCTGTTCATGCAGGAAATGTTTCGCCATGGCGAAAGTCTTTTTCCAACCACCTACGGCCAGCCGTACCCGGACTATCCCGGCACTGCGACGTTTGCAAGTTTTGTGTTCGCCAGGCTGTTTGACGCGCCCAACCACCTGGCCAACGTACTGCCGACCGCACTCGCTTCGGCGGGTGTGGTCGCGCTGATCTACCGCCTGCTGGCGCCGTCGAGTCGCCCTTGGGCGTTGCTGACGGTACTGCTCACGCTGCTGACGACTCAATTGCTCGAAAAGTCGCGCTCGGTGTGCCTCGACCAGATGGTCGCGTTGCTGTGCATAGGCAGCTTCTACCTGCTGCACAGCGGCGAGCGCCTCGGTTCACGGGTCAGGCAGCTTGCCGTGTTGCCGCTGTGGGTGCTGGCCTTCGCGATTCGTGGGCCATTGGGGCTGATCGAGGTGTGCGGCGTGGTGTGCGTGTATTGGGCGCTGGGCCGGCCAGGTGAGCGGGTCAAGCAGGTATTGATCCATGGTTTCGCGGGATTGGTGTTGCTCGCGGCATGCTGGTGGGTCTTGATGAAGTTGGCGCGAATCAGCGGCGGCGATGCGTTTGCCGATGAAGTGTTCAAGATGCAGGTCGGCGGGCGCCTCGATGAGTCCGGCGAGCCGTTTTACTTCTACTTCCAGCTGAGTTTGTACCGTTACTTCCCCGTGGTGCCGTTGGCGCTGGCGACGATGGTTGCGCTGCGCCATCGCTGGTCGCAGCGCTGGGTCGATGACGACGTGCAACTGCTGGCTCGGCTCGGCGCCTGTGGGCTGATGATTTTGCTCGGCCTGTCGGTGCCGCACTTCAAACGCGCTTATTACATTCTGCCCATGGTGCCGATGTTTGCTGCTGTCGCCGCCTATGGGCTGCTCCAGGCGCAAAACTGGCTTGTCGGCGTGCGCAGATGTTACGAATGGCTTGTCGCAGCGCTACCGGCATTGTGCGTAGTGGTGCTGTTTATCTGCCGGCACACCTGGCAGAAACAAGGCTACTGGCCCCAGGTTTCATTGCCGTTGCTGATCGGCGCGCTTCTGGTGTTGCAAGTCGCGGCGTTGATCGCCTGGCGCAATACGCTGCGCCTGGTATGGCTGAGCCTGATCGCATTGGCGGCGCAATGGCTGTTGCTGGTGACGGTGATCGAGCCCGCCAAAGACCTGCAATTCGACACGCGCAAGTTTGTCAGCCAAGTGGAGGCGCTGCGTGACTCGCAGCCGGGGCCACTGGTATTCGTCGACCTCGGCCGCGACACCTGGGCGGTGCGCTACATGATGAACCTGGACCACGATGAACAGCCGCTGTTTGTTGGGCGTAATGAGCTTGAGAAGCTAGGCACGTTGCCACGGCCGTCCTGGGTGATTGTGTCGCGCAAGGAGACTGCGTTGCTGAAGGGCACGCCGATGGAGCAGCAGGCGCCACGTTTCGAAGGGCGGCTGAACGACAATCCGTTGATGGTGTTTCTACTCAAGTAAGCCGTTGCCTCAGTGTCTCGACATCGAGCCTTGGGGCGCCGGTCATCGGGAAAAACAGAAGCGCAGCAAAGCCAAATAACCACTAATGAGGGCTGAAGCCCCGGTAATACGGGATTTTTGTGGTTTTTTACCATTAACTTGCGCGCTGATTTTTATCGCACTAACTATCAAGTTAATCGATTCAGCGCCGATTCACGGGCATCCCGAAAAATCAAAGGCACACACGTAATGAGCGCAAAGTGGTTGGATAATTTGAACGTCAGCAAGAAGCTCGGGCTGGGCTTCGCCGCTATTTTGCTGGGTGTGCTGACCGTCACCGCCATCGGTTACTCCAGCACCAACCTGCTGATCGAGCGCCTTGGCAAGAGTGGCAAGGTCTCTGAGATCAAGGCGAATGTGCTGAATGCCCGCATCGTCGCCCAGGCTTACGCCACCGGGCCGAGTGCTGCCGGCGTGCAAGCTTACAGCGGTGCGCTGGATACGCTGGGCCGCAGTGTCGATGAGGGCATTGGGGTGTTCTCCGTGTCGAGCAACCTGGCCAAGCTGCGTGACATCAAGGAGCAGGTTGGCGGCCTTAAGCAGACGTTCGATCAATTGGTCGGCATCAATCAGAAAATCGATGAGGCCTTGAAGCCCTTGATCAAGGTCTCGGACGAGGTCAGTGCCACGTTCGAAAACCTGCTGCAAAAGACCATTGACGACACCGTGCGTGCTCCGGATGAAGCCGGCATCAAGCAGGTCAAGATCGCTGGCGACTTGCGTAACGGCATGACCAACTTCCGGTTGGTGTTTCGCCGCTATCTGAGTGTGCCGTCAACCGATAACCGTCAAGCGACCTATGCCTCGGCCGACGCGCTGATCGCTGAGGTGGCTGCGGCTCGCAGCGAATTGCCAAGCCAGGCGAACGCCGCGGTAGACACCGCGCTGAACGCGCTCAAACAGTACAAGGTGCTGATGACGTCGATCTCGGAAATGCTGCAGCAGGCCGATCAGGTTCGCGGCGAACTGCAACAGCAATCCGTTGCAACCGCTGTCATAGCCGATGATTTGGCGGCGCAGCAGATGGTCAGCGCCAAAAAAGAACAGAACACCGCTGTGGTTCAGTTGTTGAGTGTCGCGTTGGTGGTCTTGCTGATCGGTATTTTTGCTGCGTTCGTTATCACCCGCCAGATAACCCGTCCATTGAACGATACGGTGATTGCCGCGCGCCGAATTGCTGACGGTGACCTGACCCAGGACACCCTCACGACCCGTCAGGACGAACTGGGATTGCTGCAGAACACCATGCAGCATATGACTGTTTCCCTGCGCGGCCTGATCGGCGGCATCAGCAACGGTGTCACGCAGATCGCTACAGCGGCCGAGCAGTTGTCGGCTGTCAGCGAGCAGACCAGTGCGGGCGTCACCCTGCAAAAAAGCGAAGTCGACCAGGTCGCCACCGCCATGAACCAAATGGCCTCGACCGTACAGGAAGTCGCGCGTAACACCGAAGACGCTTCACAGGCTGCCAACCAGGCCAGCGAACGTGCGGCGCATGGCAGCAGTGTGGTGCAGCACGCCACGCGGGAGATTAGCCAGTTGGCCGGTGAAGTGACGCAGTTGGGCGCCGCCATGCAGCGCCTGACCGAAGACAGCAACAAGATAGGCAGCGTGATTGACGTGATCAAGGCCGTCGCAGAGCAGACCAATTTGCTGGCGCTTAACGCCGCCATTGAGGCCGCACGCGCCGGTGAGCAAGGTCGCGGTTTTGCCGTAGTGGCCGATGAAGTGCGCTCGCTGGCCCAGCGTACCCAGAACTCCACGACTGAAATCGAAGCGCTGATCCAGACCCTGCAACAGGGCACAGGCGCAGCATCAGTGCTGATGGATGCCAGCCTGCAACGCACCGAGGGCACCGTGGTGTTGGCTCGTCAGGCCGAGCAGGCATTGGTTGAAATCAATCAGTCCATCGGCACAATTGAACAGATGAGCCAGCAGATTTCCGCCGCTGCAGAGCAACAGAGCGCCGTGACCGATGAAGTCAATCGCAGCGTGCTCAGCGTGCGTGACATTGCTGAGCAGTCTGCCTGCGCAACCGAGCAAAGCGCCGCATCGACTGTCGAGCTGGCCCGCTTGGGCAGTGATTTGCAGAGCATGGTTGCGCGTTTCAAGATTTAACTAGCCGCAGCCAGGCGCCTCGTGACGTGGTCACGAGGCGATCTGTCACGAAGGCAAAGGTCGCGAAATGCAGAAAGCAAAAAACCCGCACAAGGCGGGTTTTTTGTGTGTTTCAGATGACGTTTGCACCACCTGAAACTAATGAGTGGTGCCCAGAGACGGAATCGAACCGCCGACACGGGGATTTTCAATCCCCTGCTCTACCGACTGAGCTATCTGGGCAACGGGGCGCATTAAACTGGTTTTTCAGGGGGTCGTCAAGCAAGTTTTCAAAAAATATTTAATTATTACCGTCGCTTACGGGCCAACCCCGGAATTTGATCAATTATTCAGCAGGCGGCACGTAGCCGTCGGCCTTGGCGTAATCTTCGCCGGAAAAGAACTTGTCCATCTCGCCTTGCAGGTATTTGCGGTCTTCGGCGTTCATCATGTTCAGGCGCTTTTCGTTGATCAGCAGGGTCTGGTGTTTTTGCCAGTCGGCCCAGGCTTTGGCGGAGACGTTATCGAAAATGTCCTGGCCCTTGGCGCCGGGGAACGGTGCGCGTTCCAGGGCGGGCAATTCTTCGTGGTACTTGCGGCAGATGATGGTGCGGGTCATGACGGAACTCCTGCGTTCAATACTTCGGCTGCGCGTTTCAGCAGTTTTTTAACGGGGGCGGCAAGGCCCAGGCGCGGCGGGGTGGCGAGGTTATACCAGAGCCAGTCGGCCTCGGCCACGTGATGGGCGGATTCCTCGACGTGCACCAGCCAGGGCTCGATGGCCAGTTGGAAGTGGCTGAAGGTGTGGATCAGCCCCGGCAGGGCGTGTGGCTTGCCCAGTTCGAGTGCGTGCTGGTGGGCCAGGTGTTCCAGGTCGTCGAGGTCGTCGAGTTCCGGCAGGCTCCACAAACCGCCCCACAAGCCCGTGGAGGGGCGGCGGTACAGCAGAATCGCGCCCTCGGCGTTCGCCAGCAGCGGCATTAACGTACGTTTTTGCGGGATGATCTTGCGCGGCTTGGGGATCGGGTAACGCGTCTCCAGGCCGAGCATGTGGGCTTCGCAGCCTTTTTCCAGCGGGCACAGCAGGCAACTGGGTTTGCTGCGGGTGCAGAGCGTGGCGCCCATGTCCATCATCGCTTGGGTATAGGCGTTGACGCGGTCGTGGGGCGTGAAGCGCTCTGCGGTGGCCCACAGCTGCTTGGCGACCTTGGGTTCGCCTGGGTAGCCTTCTTGCGCAGTAAAGCGCGCCAGTACGCGTTTGACGTTGCCGTCCAGGATCGGCGCGCGCAGGCCCATGCTCAGGCTGGCGATTGCACCGGCGGTGGACAGGCCGATGCCGGGCAGTTCGGTCAGTTTTTCGACGTCTTTGGGAAACTCGCCGCCGTACTCGGCGACGACAATTTTCGCGGTCTTTTGCAGGTTGCGCGCGCGGGTGTAGTAACCCAGGCCGGTCCACAAGTGCAGCACTTCATCTTCCGGCGCGGCGGCCAGCGCTTCGACCGTTGGCAGGGAGGCCATGAAACGGTCGAAGTAATTGAGCACGGTGCTGACCTGGGTCTGTTGCAACATGATCTCCGACACCCACACCCGGTAAGGCGTGATGCCCTGTTGCCAGGGCAGGTCATGGCGGCCGTGGCGGTCGTACCAGTCCAGCACCGCCTGTGAAAACTGCTCGTTTCTCATCGCTTGAACAGGCCCTTCAGAGCGTCTTTCAATTGTGGATTAACCTTGTCGAGTTTCTCTTCAAGTTTTTCGCCGAGCTTGTTACCGGCCGCTTTGATTGCGACCTGGCTCAAGCCGTCCTTGTCCAGGCGGCACGCCTTGGCGCCCAGTTCCAGCGGGCCACGGCAGCGCAGCGGCACTTCGATGCCCTGGAAGTTGCTGCCGACCTGGCAGGCCGGGTCCGGCACGTCGCGCTGGTCACCTTCGACTATGATGCCAACGCGGTAATCCATGCCCAGCACGCGCAGGTCCACATCGCCGTTACCGTTGACGGTCAGCCCCGGAATACGCACTTTCAGGTCAGGGTTGCTCGCCACGCCGTTCACGAAGGTCAGGTTGCCGCGCAGCTCCTGGAACGGCGTGTCTTTGCCTTGTGGCGTGTTGCTCAAGGTTTTGCGGTTGAGCAGGGCGATGCCGGTGCACAGTTGTTGCTCAATGTTGGCGTTGAGCAACGCGCCGTTATTGATCACAAAACTGGCGGTACCGTTGAGGCTGTCGATCAGCGCCTTTTGGCTGTTACCACGGCCGTTGAGGTTGCTGTCCAGGGTGACTTGGCCTCTCACCGGCGGGGTTTGCCCTTGGGCTTGCAGGATGCGTTCTACCGGCACTTGCTTGATGCGGGTTTGCAGCGCCAGCAGCGGAATGTCCTGGCGCACATCGAGTGTGCCGTTAGCCTGGAAGGTGCCGTTGTAGAGGCCGCCACTGAGGCTGTCGAGCTTGAGTTGGCCATCGATGCCGGACGCTTTGAGCATGGCGTTGTGAATCGGCAGCTTGCTCAGGGTCAGTTGGCCGAAGGCCAGGTCGGCATCCACGTCCAGCGTGCGCAGGCGTGTCAGCGGCAGCAGCTTGTCGGTGCTCCAGGCAGCCTTGGTCGGCGCTTCGGGCAACGGCGTGGTGCCACCAGCGGCCATGGCGCCGGCTTCGCTGTTCTGCACTTCGGCCTGACGTGCGGCCGCTACACCTTTGGCGGACTCGGACTTGGCCGGCAAGTAGTTGTCGGCGTTGAACGTGTCGCCCTTGAGCTGAACGCGCAGCGATTGCTTGGCGAAATCGTCGACGGCGATGCGACCTGCGAAGGTGCTGCCATCGAGTTTCAGGTTCAGGTCTTCCAGCGCTACGCTGGTCGGCGTGCCCTTGAGGCGGCTGACCAGCTCGGCTTTGCTCAAGCTGCCCACGGCCATAGGCGGTAGCGGGTGGCCGACGCTGTCGAGAAACTTGGCCAGGTCAAACTGGGCAATCGACACGGCGCCGCTCAGTTGCGCGGTTTTGTTCAGGTCGTTTAGCTTCAGCTCGCCCAAGGCGCGCAGTTGGTTGGCCGACAGCTTGATATTCGTCAATTCGGCGATGTTCGCCGCCAAATCCACTAACAGTTGGCCTTGCGTCGCGAAGGTTACGGTCTTGCCTTGCAACGGCTCGCCGGTGGCTTCGCCGCTGAGCTTGATGTCTTCGAACTGGTAGCGCTTGAGGGCACGCTGAATGCGCAAGTTGCCGTTGAGCTCGGTTTTGACGCGCATCAGCGGCTGGTTGCTGCCAAGAAAGGCGGTGAGTTTCAGCGGAATGCTCGCGCCTTCGTGCACGGCACCGGCGCTCAACTGGATGCTTTCGGCGCTGTACTGCTTGCCGGTCTGCTCATCGTTGTATTCAACGCGGGCGTTGTTGATGGTCAGGCTGTCGATGTCCAGGCGGATCGGCTTCGGCGGTTTTTCCGGCTCGGGTTCGGCAGGCTGCTCCACGGCAGCGGCGGCGGGGGAGCCGGCAGGCGTTTCAGTGACGTTCTTGCCGATATCCTCCCAGTTGCCATGGCCTTGCATGTCTCGGTTAAGGCGCAAGTTGAGGCCTTCGACACGCACGTCGCTCATCTGCACTTCGCGGCGCAGCAGCGGCAGCACGCGCACCGACAGGCCGAGCATTTGCAAATCGGCGAACGGCTGGCTCGGGTTGGTCATGGTGGCGACCGTGGCTTCGTGCAATTCAAGGCCAAGCCAAGGGAACAGGCTCCAGCCGATGTCGCCATTGAGCGTCAGCTCGATGTGGGCCTTGTCTCGGGCTATCTGGCGAATCTCGTCTTTGTAGTCGTTGGGATCGAAGAGGTGGGTCAGGGCAAAGCCCAAGGCCACAATGATCAGCAACAGCCCGAGAAGTACCAGACCCAGGATTTTGCCGAACGCTTTCATGGGCGAGTCCTTGTATGTCGATTTCAAAATTTAGCCGCAGAGTATAACGCCCGACGGCGTGCGTCAGTTCATGCATCGTTACATTGTATCCAGCACCAGCAAAACGGGATCTTGACGTCAAACAAATCAAGTTTCTTGAAAAAGGTGATGTCAGTTTGGTTTTTCTGTCATCCACTGGTGCTAATCTGCGCATGTTCGTCTGTCGTATGCGACACATCGTCGCGCTTAAATGGAGCTTTACTCAAAACAACGGCCAACGCTTTGCGTGCAAGGCCGAGGGAGAGAGTGCCTGACGGACACATACTAATAACTGGGGGAAACACCAATGAGCACCAGCACTGCGGCCAGCGTTACCGCCGCGCAGCCTGCGTTCCTGTCCAAGGAGCGCATTATCGCCAAGCCAGGGTTCAACCGCTGGCTGGTTCCACCGGCCGCCCTGGCCATTCACCTTTGCATCGGCATGGCCTACGGCTTCTCGGTGTTTTGGTTACCACTGTCCAAAGCATTGGGCATTACCAAACCGGTTGCCTGTGCGCCGGACATGAGTTTTATCTCGCAAGTTTTTTCTTCCCAGTGCGACTGGCCCATTTCCATGCTGGGCTGGATCTACACCTTGTTCTTCATCTTCCTGGGCTGCTCGGCAGCGATCTGGGGCGGTTGGCTGGAACATGCCGGGCCGCGTAAGGCGGGTGTTGTATCGGCCTTGTGCTGGTGCGGCGGCCTGTTGATCTCGGCGCTGGGTATTTATACCCACCAGATCTGGCTGATGTGGATCGGCTCCGGGGTTATTGGCGGTATCGGCCTTGGCCTGGGCTACATTTCGCCGGTAT
Organism: Pseudomonas sp. ICMP 460; assembly: GCF_002723595.1. Taxonomy (NCBI): domain Bacteria; kingdom Pseudomonadati; phylum Pseudomonadota; class Gammaproteobacteria; order Pseudomonadales; family Pseudomonadaceae; genus Pseudomonas; species Pseudomonas sp. ICMP 460. Next base: position 129,186 of record NZ_LKBR01000088.1, on the reverse strand, counting down.
CGACCCTGATCAAGTGGTTCCCGGACAAGCGCGGCATGGCTACCGGCATGGCGATCATGGGCTTTGGTGGCGGCGCAATGGTCGGTGCTCCCTTGGCTGCAGCGCTGATGGGGCATTTTGCTTCGCCAACCAGCGTGGGCGTGTGGCAGAGCTTTGCCGTGATGGCCGCGATCTATTTCGTGTTCATGATCGGTGGTGCGCTGTCGTACCGCGTGCCGCCGACCGGTTGGAAGCCTGAGGGCTGGACCGCACCGGCGAAAAAAGCCAGTAACGCGATGATCACTCACCGCCATGTGCACGTGAACGTGGCTTGGAAAACCCCGCAATTCCGCCTGGTCTGGCTGGTGCTGTGCCTGAACGTGTCTGCGGGTATCGGCATCCTCGGCATGGCTTCGCCGCTGCTGCAGGAAGTGTTTGGCGGCAAGCTGCTGGGTGTTGATGTGCCGTTTGGCCAACTGGATGCCGGGCAATTGGCCTCTATCGCGGCCATCGCAGCAGGTTTCACCGGTTTGTTGAGCCTGTTCAACATCGGTGGCCGGTTCTTCTGGGCGTCGTTTTCCGACTACCTGGGCCGTAAAAACACCTACTTCGTGTTCTTCGCGTTGGGCTTCGCCCTGTATGCGCTGATCCCGAACCTGGGGCACTTGGGTAACGTGGCGCTGTTTGTGGCGGCGTTCTGCGTGATCCTGTCGATGTACGGCGGCGGCTTTGCAACCGTTCCGGCTTACCTGGCTGACCTGTTCGGCACTCAGATGGTCGGCGCGATCCATGGTCGTCTGCTGACCGCATGGGCGGCGGCGGGCGTGCTGGGCCCGGTGCTGGTGAACTACCTGCGTGAGTATCAGTTGAGCATCGGCGTTGACCGCGCTGCGGCCTACGACATCACCTTGTACATCCTCGCGGGCCTGCTGGTGCTGGGCTTCATCTGCAACCTGCTGGTGCGCCCGGTGGCCGACAAGTACTTCATGACCGATGCCGAGCTGGCTGCCGAACAGGCGCTGGGCCATGACAAAGGCGCCGACGCCAGCACTGTGCTGGAGTGGAAAGCAGCGCCCGGCAGCAAGCCGCTGGCGATTGCGGCCTGGCTGGTGGTGGGTATTCCGTTGGCGTGGGGTGTGTGGGTGACCCTGCAGAAAACCGCAGTGCTGTTCCACTAATACTGCAAAACCCAGTGTGGGAGCGGGCTTGTGTGGGAGCGGGCTTGCTCGCGAATGCGGTGGATCAGTCAGCCCATGTATTGGCTGACACACCGCCTTCGCGAGCAAGCCCGCTCCCACATAAAGCTGGCCCTGCGCTTGTACTGACATGTCTATCGCCGACACTCCATCAGTCTTATCCCCTTCGATGTTTCTGTTTAGCGCCCGCGCCCCTATAATGGCTGCCTTTTTCGCCCAATGATTTTGCGGAGCTGGTGATGGCCGAACGTAAGGCGTCCGTCGAGCGCGACACTCTGGAAACCCAGATCAAAGCCTCGATTAACCTGGATGGCACCGGAAAGGCCCGATTTGATATCGGTGTTCCTTTTCTTGAGCACATGCTGGACCAGATCGCCCGTCACGGGCTGATCGACCTGGATATCGTCAGCAAGGGCGACCTGCATATCGACGACCACCACACGGTGGAAGACGTAGGCATTACCCTCGGCCAGGCATTTGCCAAAGCCATCGGCGACAAAAAAGGCATCCGTCGCTACGGCCATGCCTATGTCCCGCTGGACGAAGCGCTGTCGCGCGTAGTCATCGACTTCTCTGGCCGCCCAGGCCTGCAGATGCACGTGCCCTACACCCGCGCCACCGTGGGCGGCTTTGACGTAGACCTGTTCCAGGAATTCTTCCAGGGCTTCGTCAACCACGCACTCGTCAGCCTGCATATCGACAACCTGCGCGGCACCAACACTCACCACCAGATCGAAACCGTGTTCAAGGCCTTCGGCCGCGCGCTGCGTATGGCCGTGGAGCTGGATGACCGCATGGCCGGGCAAATGCCGTCGACCAAGGGCGTTCTGTAATGCAGACGGTCGCGGTTATCGATTACGGCATGGGTAACCTGCACTCGGTGGCCAAGGCCCTTGAGCACGTAGGCGCCGGCAAGGTGCTGATCACCAGCGATGCCAAGGTGATTCGCGAAGCCGACCGGGTGGTGTTTCCGGGCGTCGGCGCGATTCGCGATTGCATGGCCGAGATCCGCCGTCTGGGCTTTGACAGCCTGGTGCGTGAAGTCAGCCAGGACCGCCCGTTTCTCGGCATCTGCGTGGGCATGCAAGCCTTGCTCGACAGCAGTGAAGAGAACGGCGGCGTTGATTGCATCGGCGTGTTCCCTGGCCAGGTGAAGTTCTTCGGCAAGGGCCTGCATGAAGACGGTGAACACCTCAAAGTCCCGCACATGGGCTGGAACGAGGTGCGCCAGAGCGTGGACCACCCGTTGTGGCACAACGTGCCGGACCTTGCGCGCTTCTACTTTGTGCACAGCTATTACATCGCCGCCGGTAATCCGCGCCACGTAGTGGGTGGCGGGCATTACGGCGTCGACTTCGCCGCTGCGCTGGCCGATGGTTCGCGCTTTGCCGTGCAGTTTCACCCGGAGAAGAGCCATACCCATGGCCTGCAATTGCTGCAGAACTTCGCCGCGTGGGATGGCCGCTGGTAAATGGCCAAGCCGCCGAAGCCGCCGATCTTGAGCCTCACGCCCGAACAGGAACGTGAGGCGACGCTCAAGATCAAGCGCTTCATGGAGGACCGTTTCGAGCTCACGCTGGGCTCGTTCGAAGTCGCTGAGCTGCTTGAGCTGTTCACCACCGAAATTGCGCCGCACTATTACAACAGGGCGATTTTCGACACGCAGACGCTCCTTAAAGAAAGGTTCGAAAGCCTCGAAAGCGACCTGTGGGCTTTAGAAAAAAGCAGCTGAAAGCCTCAAGCTGCAAGACTTAATACGCGTGCTTGCTTGCAGCTTATAGCTCGCAGCTTGCAGCTCTTTGACGAAGGAAAAGCATGCTAATTATCCCCGCTATCGATCTCAAGGACGGCGCCTGCGTACGTCTGCGCCAAGGCCGCATGGAAGACTCCACCGTGTTCTCCGATGACCCGGTGAGCATGGCTGCCAAATGGGTGGAAGGGGGCTGCCGTCGTCTGCATCTGGTGGACTTGAACGGCGCCTTTGAAGGCCAGCCAGTCAATGGCGAAGTGGTCACCGCGATCGCCAAGCGCTACCCGAACCTGCCGATCCAGATCGGCGGCGGCATTCGCTCGCTGGAAACCATCGAACACTACGTCAAAGCCGGCGTGAGCTATGTGATCATCGGCACCAAGGCGGTCAAAGACCCGGCGTTCGTCGCCGAAGCCTGCCGCGCCTTCCCGGGCAAAGTCATCGTCGGCCTGGACGCTAAAGACGGTTTCGTCGCGACTGACGGCTGGGCTGAAATCAGCACCCTTCAGGTGATCGACCTGGCCAAGCAGTTCGAAGCCGACGGCGTGTCTGCCATCGTTTATACCGACATCGCCAAAGACGGCATGATGCAGGGCTGCAACGTACCCTTCACCGCGGCTTTGGCGGCGGCCACCAGGATTCCGGTGATCGCGTCCGGCGGTATCCACAATCTGGGCGACATCAAATCGCTGCTGGACGCCAAGGCGCCCGGCATCATCGGCGCCATTACCGGCCGCGCGATTTACGAAGGCACCCTGGACGTCGCCGAAGCCCAGGCTTACTGCGACAGTTACGGCAGGTAGCAGCTGCAAGCGGCAAGCTGCAAGCTGCAAGTAAATGCGGATTTGCTTCTACTTGCGGCTTGCGGCTTGCGGCTTGCGGCTTGTAGCTTGCCGATTGCCGCTTGCCGCTATTAATCGGAGATTAAGTCCATGGCGTTAGCCAAACGCATCATCCCTTGCCTGGACGTCGACAACGGTCGCGTGGTCAAGGGCGTCAAGTTCGAGAACATCCGCGACGCCGGCGACCCGGTGGAAATCGCCCGGCGCTACGATGAGCAAGGTGCCGACGAGATTACCTTTCTCGACATCACTGCCAGCGTCGACGGCCGCGATACCACGTTGCATACCGTCGAACGTATGGCCAGCCAGGTATTTATCCCGCTGACCGTGGGCGGTGGCGTGCGCACCGTGCAAGACATCCGCAACCTGCTTAACGCGGGCGCGGACAAGGTTTCGATCAACACCGCGGCCGTGTTCAACCCGGAGTTTGTCGGCGAGGCCGCGCAGCACTTCGGTTCGCAATGCATCGTGGTGGCCATCGACGCGAAAAAAGTCTCCGGCCCCGGCGAAACACCGCGCTGGGAGATTTTCACTCACGGCGGGCGCAAGCCGACCGGCTTGGACGCGGTGGAGTGGGCGATGAAGATGGAAGCCCTGGGCGCCGGTGAAATTCTGCTGACCAGCATGGACCAGGACGGCATGAAAAACGGTTTCGACCTGGGCGTAACCCGCGCCATCAGCGACGCGCTGGGCATTCCGGTGATCGCGTCCGGCGGTGTCGGCAACCTGCAGCATTTGGCCGACGGTGTGATCGAAGGCCACGCCAGCGCGGTGCTGGCGGCGAGTATTTTCCACTTTGGCGAATACACCGTCCCAGAAGCCAAGGCCTACATGGCGGCGCGCGGTATCGTCGTTCGCTAAACGCTGCTGGACACCATGGCAGGCGCGCGGCACTCTCTGCGCTTGCCATGGACTCCGGTAACTTTCATGTTCAAACACCTGCTGCTCGCGTTCGCCAGTGCTTCCATTCTTTTCGCAGGTTCGGCGCATGCCGAAGAACCGTCCGACGCTTCACTGGTGTTGCTGACGGAGAACTTCCCGCCCTACAACATGGCGAAAAACGGCAAGAACTTCGCCAAGGACGAGAACATCGAAGGCATCGCCGTGGACATCGTGCGCGAGACCTTCAAGCGTGCAGGCATTTCCTACAACCTCACCCTGCGTTTTCCTTGGGAGCGAATCTACAAACTCGCCCTTCAAAAGCCCGGTTACGGTGTGTTCGTGATGGCCCGGCTGCCGGACCGTGAAGCGCTGTTCAAGTGGGTCGGCCCCATCGGCCCGGATGATTGGGTGCTGTTGGCCAAGGCTGACAGCACGATCCAGTTGAGCGACCTTGAACAAGCGCGCCGCTACAAGATCGGCGCCTACAAGGGCGACGCCATCGCCGAGACCCTCGAGAAACAAGGCCTCAACCCGCTGGTGGTGTTACGCGACCAGGACAACGCGCAAAAGCTGATGGATGGCCAGATTGATCTATGGGCCACCGGCGATCCTGCCGGGCGTTACCTGGCGCGTCAGGTTGGCGTCACCGGGCTGAAGACCGTGCTGCGCTTCAACAGTACCGAGTTGTACCTGGCGCTGAACAAGGATGTGCCGGATGAGCAAGTGGCCAAGCTTCAGGCCGCGCTGGACCAGCTGCGCAAAGACGGCGTGATCAACGAGATCATGGCACGCTATCTTTAGTTGTCAGCCGCCGCGAAGGGTTGGATCAAAAGCGCTGTTGTGGGAGCGGGCTTGCTCGCGATGCGGGCGGCTCGGAACATCAGGCGTACCGGGTTGATGCTATCGCGAGCAAGCCCGCTCCCACAGTTGACCGCGTTCGGTTTGCGATGGGTGATTGGTCTTCGTTGTGTTGATTTAGCGGTAAATACCGTTCTTGCGCTCCAGTACCGCCAGGTTGCGCAAAGACGGCGTGATCGACGAGATCATGGCGCGCTATCTTTAGTTGTCAGCCGCCGCGAAGGGTTGGATCAAAAGCGCTGTTGTGGGTGCGGGCTTGCTCGCGATGCAGGCGGCTCGGACCATCAGGCGTACCGGGTTGATGCTATCGCGAGCAAGCCCGCTCCCACAGTTGACCGCGTTCGGTTTGCGATGAGGTGATTGGTCTTCGTGTGTTGATTTAGCGGTAAATACCGTTCTTGCGCTCCAGCGCCGCCAGGTTGCGCAAAGACGGCGTGATCGACGAGATCATGGCGCGCTATCTTTAGTTGTCAGCCGCCGCGAAGGGTTGGATCAAAAGCGCTGTTGTGGGTCCGCCAGGTTGCGCAAAGACGGCGTGATCGACGAGATCATGGCGCGCTATCTTTAGTTGTCAGCCGCCGCGAAGGGTTGGATCAAAAGCGCTGTTGTGGGAGCGGGCTTGCTCGCGATGCAGGCGGCTCGGACCATCAGGCGTACCGGGTTGATGCTATCGCGAGCAAGCCCGCTCCCACAGTGCGGGCTTGCTCGCGATGCAGGCGGCTCGGACCATCAGGCGTACCGGGTTGATGCTATCGCGAGCAAGCCCGCTCCCACAGGTTTGCGATGAGGTGATTGGTCTTCGTTGTGTTGATTTAGCGGTAAATACCGTTTTTGCCATGCGCGGCCATGGCTTGGTTGCTGCGCACGCTGATCATCAACTTGATATCAATCCAGTCAATGCCTTGAGCCTTGAGCTTGGGTAACTCGCGCTCCAGCACCGCCAGGGTTTGTGGGTAAGGGTGGCCGATCATTACCGCCGAGCCCTGTTTGTGCGCCAGCTTGATCGCCGTTTGCAGCTGCGTGGTAATCGCCGCTTCGGTGCGCTCGTCATCAAGGAATACATCCCGCGAGACATGCGCCAAGCCAAGCTTCTGCGCCTCGGCGGCGGCTACGGTTTGTGCGCTGGTACGGCTGTCGACGAAGAATTTGTTACGCCGTTGCAACTCGCCCATCAACCAGGCCATGGCCGCTGGTTGCGCGGTCATGCGGCTGCCCATGTGGTTGTTGATGCCGGCGGCGTAGGGCACGGCGTTAAACGCGGCGTCCAGGCGTTTGCCGAGTTCTTCGATAGGCAGGTCTGGGTGCCAGGCGAACGGGCCGGTGGCGGGGTCCATGGGCATGTGCAAGATCACGATCTTGCCGGCCTTATGCGCCTCGCGGGCGAATTCGGCGGCGTGGGGCGTGTCGGGCATGATCGCCGTGGTGACCGGGCCAGGCAAAGCCAGCACGCGACGATCCCGGGGCAGGTTTTGCCCCAGGTCATCGATGATCAGTGTCAGGTAGGCTTTGTGCGGCTCGCTCGCCGGGGTCGCGTGGGCGACTCCGACGAAGCTGCACAGCACAGCGAGGATCAGGGCAACCCGCATATCAACGGCTTCGCGTGATGCTCAGGCCTTTAAGCAGGCTGAGCGCCTGGGCCAGTTGGTAGTCATCATCCTGCGGCATCGGCTTGGCTTTGGTGCCACTGCCGGTTGGCTGGTCGGCGCCGCCGTTGCCATTGCCCAAGTGACCTTGCAGGTCGGCTTCCTTGTAGTACTCGCTGTCGATTTCGTTGGTGATCTTGGCTTTGCGTACTTCAATGTCAGGGACGATGCCCTGAGCCTGGATCGAGCGACCGTTCGGCGTGTAGTACAGCGCCGTGGTGATCTTCAGCGCGCGCTCGTTGTTCAGCGGCAACACGGTTTGCACCGAACCCTTGCCGAAGCTGGTGGTGCCCATCAATACGCCGCGTTTTTGGTCTTGCAGGGCACCGGCGACGATTTCTGACGCCGAGGCGCTGCCGCCGTTGATCAACACCGCCAGCGGTACGTTTTCGCTGAGGTCATTGCCGGTGGCCGAGAAGCGCAACTCGGAGTTGGCGATACGGCCCTTGGTGTAGACGATCAGGCCTTTGCTGATGAAGTGGTCGACCACCTCGACTGCAGCCTGCAACACGCCGCCCGGGTTGTTACGCAGGTCGAGCACGATACCGTTGAGCTTCTTGCCGTTGTCCTTGCGCAGCTTGGCCAGGGCCTTGGCCACCTCGTCACCGGTTTTGACCTGGAACTGGGTGATACGGATGTACCCGTAGCCCGACTCCAGCAGTTGGCTCTTCACGCTCTTGACCGTGATGGTCGCGCGGGCCAGGGTCACATCAAACGGGTTGCCGCCGTCGCGCACCAGGGTCAGGGTGATTTTCTGGCCGAGTTTGCCGCGCATCTTGTCGACAGCTTCGGTCATGCTCTGGCCGCGGGTTGGCTGGCCGTTGATCTTTACGATCAAGTCGCCGGCCTGAATGCCGGCCTTGGAGGCTGGCGTGTCGTCGATTGGCGAGACCACTTTGATCTGGCCGTCTTCGGAGCCGACTTCGATGCCCAGGCCGCCGAATTCACCGCTGGTGCTTTCTTGCAGCTCGGCAAAATCTTCCGGGCCAAGGTAAGCAGAGTGCGGGTCTAGGTTACTGAGCATGCCCTTGATGGCATTCTCCAGCAGCGTCTTGTCGTCTACAGGTTCGACATAAGCCGCCTTGATCCGGTCCATGACCTCGGCGAAGGTGCGCAACTCGTCCAGCGGCAGCGGCGCCTTGGTGGTCGCAGCCGTGGCGGCAGGTGCAGCCGGTGCGGCCTGGTCGGCGAAAGCCAGCGGCGCGCCGATCACCAGGGCGATCGTCAGGGCCAGCGAAGTGAGGCGGGACAAATGCAGCATGTCGAACGAACTCCTAATGTAGATGCGACCCTATCCTTGGGAACGGCACCATTGTGCGGGATCGCTCGGGCGACCCTGCTGACGAATAGCGAAGTACAGCGCCGGGGTGTCCTGGCCGCCACTGTTACCGACAGTGGAGATGGATTCACCCGCTTTTACAACATCACCTGCCGACTTGAGTAAAGTCTGATTGTGGCCGTAAAGGCTCAAATAGCCATTACCGTGGTCAAGAATCACCAATAAACCGGCGCCGCGCAGCCAATCGGCGAACACCACACGCCCACCGTGAACGGCGTGCACCTGGCTGCCGGCGGACGCGCTGATCATCACGCCGTCCCACTTGGCACGCGTGTCATCGCCACGGGTTTCACCAAAGCGTGCCAGCAGTCGACCATCAACGGGCCATGGAAGTTTTCCGCGCGCTGAAGCAAAAGGCCCACCGAACGACTCGCCAGCGCTGGAAACCAGCGGGCCTGCAGCCGTGTGCGCCGGTTTACGCGGCGCGGGGGCGTCCGTCGTGGCTGCCATTTCGGCCTCACGCTGGCGCTTTTTTTCGGCTTCCTGCTGGGCGATCAGCGCTTTTTGCCGCGCTTCTTCGGCCTCACGCGCCTGGCGGGCCAGGGTTTCTTCGATGGTTTTAAGTACTTTGCCCAAGTCTGCCTGGTCCTGCTCTCGGGCTTGCAGCTTGGCGTCGCGCGCTTTCACGTCGTCATTAAGCTTAGCCAGTGCCAATTGGCGCTCTTTGCGCACTTTGTCCAACTGGTCGCGCTGGGTGTCGAGGGCGGTTTTCTGGTCCATCAATTGCGACTGCTGGTCGGCAATTTCCTGCTCGACATTCGCCAACTGGCGCAAGGTTTCGTTGAACCCTTTTAGTTGCGCCAGGCGCGCTTTGCTCAGGTAGTCGTAGTAAGTGAGGGTGCGCGCAAATTTTTCCGGGTTCTGCTGGTTGAGCAACAGCTTGAGGTATTCCTGGCGGCCGCTCTGGTATGCGGCGCGGGCCTGAATCGCAATCAGGCGTTGCTGTTCAACGCGTGCGCTCTGGAGTTTTTTTTTCTCAGCGTCGAGTCGCTCCAGTTCCGACTCGCTCTTCTTTAATTCTTTTTGCAGCTCCTGGACCTGCTTCTCCAGCTTGCCCATTTCGGTTTCCGTGCCGCGCAGGTCTTTCTGCACGCCGGATTTTTCTTCCTGGAGCTTGCCGAGCAGTTTTTTCAGCTCGGTAATGTCCTGACGCGTAGCGTCCAACTGTTGTTGGGTTTGTGCGCGCTCATCGGCAAACGCCGGTTGGAGCAGGCAGACTAAAGCTAGGGTAATCAAGGCGCGAAGCATAGAGGCGGGCGACACTAAAGAAAGGGACGGCCTAGTATGCCCGCCAAGCGCCGCAAAAAAAACGCCAAATTCGGGCTTGTGGGCAAGATAGGTGCCGAGTGGCGGGGAGAGGGCAGAAATATCTGCCAAACGCTGGAGATCAAATGTGGTAGGGGGCTTGCTCCCGATGGCGATGAGTCAGTTAAACAGGTGTCGACTGACATTCCGCCATCGGGAGCAAGCCCCCTCCCACAGGGTTTGCGGCGTGTTTTGGATCAGACCAAAATCGAAGTGCCGGTCATCTCGGCTGGTTTTTCCAGCCCCAACAGTTTCAGCATGGTCGGCGCCACGTCTGCCAGTACGCCGCCTTCACGCACTTTCAGGTCGCGCTTGCCGACGTAGATGAACGGCACCGGCTCGGTGGTGTGGGCGGTGTGGGCCTGGCCGGTGGATTCGTCGGACATCTGCTCGCAGTTGCCGTGGTCGGCGGTGATCAGTGCTTCGCCGCCGACTTTTTCCAGTGCGTTGACGATGCGGCCGACGCACAGGTCCAGGCATTCCACGGCTTTGACCGCCGCGTCGAGGTTGCCACTGTGGCCGACCATGTCGCCGTTGGCGTAGTTGACCACGATCACGTCGAAACGCTGGTGCTCGATGGCGTCAACGATCTTGTCGGTCACCTCAGGCGCGCTCATTTCCGGCTGCAGGTCGTAGGTGGCAACTTTTGGCGACGGGATCAGGATGCGTTCTTCGCCTGGGAACGGTTCTTCACGCCCGCCGGAGAAGAAGAAGGTCACGTGGGCGTATTTCTCGGTTTCGGCGATACGCAGTTGGGTCTTGCCGTTTTTTGCCAGGTAATCGCCCAGCACGTTTTCCAGGCTGCCCGGCGCAAAGGCAGACGGGGCCGGGATGTTGGCGGCGTATTGGGTCAGCATCACGAACTCGACCTTTGGCTGGCGGGCGCGCTCGAAGTCCTTGAAGCCGGCGTCCACGAACACATGGCTGAGTTCGCGGGCGCGGTCGGCGCGAAAGTTCATGAACACCACGGCGTCGCCGTCTTCGACTTTGACCGGTTCGCCGATGCTGGTGGCTTTGACGAATTCATCGCTCTCGCCGCGCGCGTAGGCGGCTTGCAGGCCTTCCTGGGCGGTGGCGGCGTTGAATTCGGCCTGGCCGTCGACGATCAGGTTGTAGGCCTGGGCCACACGGTCCCAACGGTTGTCACGGTCCATCGCGAAATAGCGGCCGACCAGGCTGGCGATGCGGCCCTTGCCCAAGGCCGCAAAAGTGGTGTCGAGCAGTTCGATGGACGATTGCGCGCTTTTCGGCGGTGTGTCGCGACCGTCGAGGAAGGCGTGCAGGTAAATTTTCTCGGCGCCGCGTTTGTAGGCCAGTTCGGCCATGGCCACCAAGTGGTCCTGGTGGCTGTGTACGCCGCCATCCGACAACAGGCCCATGATGTGCACGGCCTTGCCGGCCGCTGCTGCTTTATCTACCGCTGCGCAGAGGGTCGGGTTCTCGAAGAACTCGCCATCGCGGATCGATTTGGTCACTCGGGTGAAGTCTTGATAGACCACTCGTCCGGCGCCCAGGTTCATGTGGCCGACTTCCGAGTTGCCCATCTGGCCGTCCGGCAAGCCTACGTCCATGCCCGAGCCCGAGATCAAACCGTTGGGTACGGTGGCGGCCAGGCGGTCGAGTACAGGCTTGCTGGCCGAGTACACGGCGTTGTCGTGGTGGCTTTCACTGTGTCCGAAGCCATCGAGAATTATCAGGACCAAAGGTTTAGGCGTGGTAGTCATAGATCCTCTCGCGGCGGTAATAAAGGAAGGCAATTTAAAAGTGAGTAGCAGTTTAAAGCGAAGTTCCGACGACGTCACCGCTTTACGGGGGTTGGCCGCCCCTGACGGCTGTGTATACTTACCGCCATTTTAACGCCCTGGAACCTCCTTGATGGTTGATCACCTGATTGCATTTGCCACTGCCCACTACCTGCTCGCGGGTGCCTTTGTCATCCTGCTGGCGCTGCTGATCGCTCATGAAATGAGCCGCGGTGGCCGCAGCCTGAGCACGTCGGAGCTGACCGCACTGGTCAACAAGGATGAGGCCGTTGTAGTAGATATTCGCCCGGTTAAGGATTTTGCCGCTGGCCATATCGTCGGCGCCCTGAACATTCCTCAGGACAAGCTGATCGCGCGCTTGGCCGAGCTTGAAAAATACAAAGACAAGACCATTATTCTGGTCGACGCCCAAGGCCAGCACGCTGGCACCCACGCCCGCGAGATGCTCAAGAGCGGTTTCACCGCCGCCAAACTGTCCGGCGGTATCGGCAGCTGGAAGGCCGATAATCTGCCGCTGGTGAAGTGATATGAGCCAGGTTGTCGTGTATTCCAGCGATTGGTGCCCTTACTGCATGCGGGCCAAGGCCTTGCTTGAGAAAAAGGGCGTTGCCTTCGAAGAAATCAAGGTCGACGGCAAACCCCAGGTGCGCGCCGAAATGGCCCAGAAAGCCGGGCGCACGTCTGTGCCGCAAATCTGGATCGGCGCCAAGCATATCGGTGGCTGCGATGACCTGTTCGCCCTGGAGCGTGCCGGTAAACTCGATGCGCTGCTCGCCTAAACCCTAAAAGACCCCAAGATCAAGAAGGATCTGCGATGACTGACCAACAGAACACCGAAGCAGCAGAAGCGCAAGGCCCACAATTCTCGCTGCAGCGTATCTACGTGCGTGACCTGTCGTTTGAAGCGCCGAAAAGCCCGGCGATCTTCCGCCAGGAGTGGACCCCAAGCGTTGCGCTGGACCTGAACACTCGTCAAAAAGCGCTGGAAGGTGACTTCCACGAAGTAGTGCTGACCTTGTCGGTTACTGTTAAAAACGGCGAAGAAGTGGCCTTCATCGCTGAAGTGCAACAGGCCGGTATCTTCTTGATCCAGGGCCTGGACGAGCAGTCCATGAGCCACACCCTGGGCGCGTTCTGCCCGAACATTCTGTTCCCGTATGCCCGTGAGACCCTGGACAGCCTGGTCACCCGTGGCTCGTTCCCGGCCTTGATGCTGGCGCCGGTGAACTTTGATGCCCTGTACGCTCAAGAGCTGCAGCGCATGCAAACAGAAGGTTCGTCGACCGTTCAGTAAGCCTGCGCGGTAAAAAATGTGGGAGTTGCCAGGTGTGGGAGCAGGTATGCAGCTCCCACACCTGGCAACTCCCACATTTTGTTTATGCGCTACTTGAAGCCGAGTTGGCGCCAGCCTTCGTAGACGGCAACGGCTACGGTGTTGGATAAGTTCAGGCTGCGGCAGCCCTCGCGCATCGGCAATCGCAGGCGATGGCCATCAGGCAGTGCATCCAGCACCTCGGCAGGCAGGCCCCGGCTTTCCGGGCCGAACAGGAAGGCGTCGCCATCGGCAAAGCTTGCATCATGAAACGGCCGCGAGCCCTTGGTGGTGAACGCGAACAGCCGTGGCTGGCCGAGGCTTTCCAGGCAACTGGCCAAGTCGGCATGGCGCTGGAGCGTGGCGTACTCGTGGTAGTCGAGCCCGGCGCGGCGCAGGCGCTTGTCGTCCATGTCGAAGCCCAAAGGCTCGATCAAATGCAGGTGGCAGCCACTGTTGGCGCACAGCCTGATAACGTTGCCGGTATTCGGCGGAATTTCTGGTTGAAAAAGGATGACGTGAAACATGCACGGCTCCGAAGGCAAAGATGCGCTGCATTCTACCCCCGAAGAGGACCCAAGGCCGAAGCTATTGCCGAGGGTGTTGGGCTCGTTGGCGATTGTAGGCCTGATGGTCGGCTTGATGATCGGGCGCCTGACCACCGCGGACCCGGTCGAGTTGCAGCAGGTAGAGACCGCAACGGACAGCCTGGTGGTGTGGTTCAACAGCGAGCCCAAACTGCACGGCGAGCACATCGACGGCACCGTGGCGTTGTTGTTCGACGCGCAGGGCAACGCCGCCACCGGGCAGCTCAAGGTCAATGACAAGTGGGTGAACTGGCGCATCCGCAAGACCGATGGCGGCTTGCTGCTGAACCTGGTGGCGGCTCGGCCGTTGCGCGGGGAATGGGACGGGGCGAAGGCCGATGGCCGATGGCGACTGGAGATCCATCTCCAAGAGCAATAAAAGAGGGAATCCCCGGCCTGCCTGTACCAAGGTCCCCGAAACGGGCTGGAGCTATGGGCGCTGCGGCGCATAAGCTCCTGGTGTAAAGAAGGGAGTTCCCGGCCTGCCTGTACCAGGGCTCCCAAAACGGTGTGGAGCGCGACGCGATTCGCATCAAGCACTCCGGGTGTAAAGAGGGGATTCTCGGCCTGCCTGTACCAAGGTCCCCGAAACTGGGTAGTACAAGGGTTATTGCAGGGCGCGTGCCAGCACGGCCAAGGTTTGCAAAATATTTTCGTCAGAAAGCGCAAAGCCCCGGAATTCGGGGCTTTGCTGTTTTCAGTATTTAGATTTTTCTCAGTAAACCTGAGCGTTCACGCATTGGATCCGTGCGCGATGCCAGTTCGCGGTGCATTGAAGCGGTGCACAGATCCCGTATTTTGTGATGATACAAATGTGGGAGGGGGCTTGCTCCCGATGGCGGAATGTCAGTGGACACTTGTTTGACTGACTCCCCGCCATCGGGAGCAAGCCCCCTCCCACATTAGATTTTCAGTGGATTAGCGGCTTACGGCTTGGTGATTCAGGCGTCGTCGCCGTCATCATCATCCGCACCGTCAACCTTCATCCCCAGCTCTTTGATCTTGCGAGTCAGGGTATTGCGGCCCCAACCCAGCAGCACGGCGGCGTCGCGGCGGCGACCTGCGGTGTGCTTGAGCGCGGTTTCGATCATGATTCGCTCGAAGGCCGGCACGGCGCTGTCCAGCAGGTTCGACTGGCCGCGTGCCAGCGCCTGATCGGCCCATTGGCGCAGCGCCTGTTCCCAGTTAGTCACCGGGGCCGAATCCTGCGGCAAGCTCAACAGCTCTGGCGGCAGGTCGCTGATGTGCACTTCGCGGCCGGAAGCCATCACCGTGATCCAGCGGCAGGTGTTCTCCAACTGGCGCACGTTGCCGGGCCACGGCAGGTTCTTCAGGTATTCCTCGGTCTCGCTTTTCAGCAGCTTCGGCTCGACGGCCAGTTCTTGCGCGGCGCGGCTGAGGAAGTGGCGGGCGAGGGTCGGGATGTCTTCGCGACGGTCCGACATGCGCGGGATGTGGATACGGATCACGTTCAGGCGGTGGAACAAGTCTTCGCGGAACTTGCCGGCCTGCACCAGGGTTTCCAGATTCTGATGCGTCGCCGCGATGATGCGCACGTCGACCTTGACCGGCGTGTGCCCGCCAACGCGGTAGAACTCACCGTCTGCCAGCACGCGCAGCAAGCGAGTTTGGGTGTCGGCCGGCATGTCGCCGATTTCATCGAGGAACAGCGTACCGCCGTCGGCTTGTTCAAAGCGGCCGCGACGCAGGTTGGCGGCACCGGTAAACGCGCCTTTTTCGTGGCCGAACAGCTCCGACTCCATCAAGTCCTTGGGAATTGCCGCCATGTTCAGCGCGATAAACGGCGAGGCTGCCCGTGGGCTGTGGCGATGCAGTGCATGCGCCACAAGCTCTTTACCGGTGCCCGACTCGCCGTTGATCAGCACGGTGATGTTGGAGTGGCTCAAGCGCCCGATGGCGCGAAACACTTCCTGCATCGCCGGGGCTTCGCCGATGATTTCCGGGGTGCGCGTCAGCGCCGGTGGCGCTTGCTGGTTTTGCTGTTCCTGGGCGTGCTGGTTGGCGCGCTTGACCAGCGCCACCGCCTCGTCCACGTCGAACGGCTTGGGCAGGTATTCAAAGGCGCCGCCTTGATAGGAGGCGACAGCGCTGTCCAGGTCGGAGTGCGCGGTCATGATGATCACCGGCAGGCGCGGGTGTTGCTCGCGGATGCGCGCGAGCAAGTCCAGGCCACTGGCGCCGGGCATGCGAATGTCAGAGATGATCACGTCCGGCTGCTGGCGAGCCAGGCGGCTCATCACCCCGTCGGCGCTGTCGAAGCTTTGGGTGGTCATGCCTTCCTGTTGCAAGGCTTTTTCAAGGACCCAGCGGATAGAACGGTCGTCATCGACGATCCACACAGTTTCACTACGGCTCATGTCGATGGGGCTCCTTGTTCCAGAGGCAGAAAGATCGAGAAGGTGGTGTGGCCAGGATGGCTCTCACATTCGATCAAACCCTGATGCTGGCTGATGATGTTCTGGGTAATGGCCAGGCCCAGCCCGGTACCGTCCGGGCGGCCACTGACCATGGGAAAGAAAATGGTTTCCTGCAGTTCCGCAGGAATGCCCGGGCCGTTGTCGATGATCTCGACTTTGGTCACCAGGCGATGGCGCACATGGCCGATGGTGAACTGGCGCAGCGCGCGTGTGCGCAGGCTGATACGGCCCAGGCGCAGCTCGTTCTGGCTGCTGATGGCCTGCATGGCGTTGCGCACGATGTTCAGTACCGCCTGGATCATCTGTTCGCGGTCGATCAATACGTCGGGAATACTTGGGTCGTAGTCGCGCACCAAGGTGATGCAGCCCTGGCTTTCGGCCTCGACCAAGTGGCAGACGCGCTCCAGCACCTCATGCACGTTGGTCATGGCCAGCGACGGCAGCTTGTTGGAGCCGAGCATGCGGTCGACCAGGTTACGCAGGCGGTCGGCCTCTTCGATGATGACGTTGGTGTAATCCTTGAGGTGTTCTTCGGGCAGCTCGCGGGCCAGTAACTGCGCGGCGCCGCGAATCCCGCCGAGCGGGTTCTTGATCTCGTGGGCCAGCCCGCGCACCAGCATTTTGCTGGTTTCCTGCTTGGACAGCTGCGCTTCTTCTTTGGTAATGCGCAGCAGGCGGTCGCGCGGGTGCACTTCAAGCAACAGCAGCGTGGCGCCATTGCTCAGGATCGGCGTCACCGCATAGTCGACCGTCAGCGTTTGGCCGGTGAGGGCGGTGAGCATCGCTTCGCGTTTGGTGAACGGGTGCGCCTGCTCCACTGCTTGGCGCAATGAACTCAAGGCTTCGGCCGACTCGGTGAACAATTCGCTGATGAACTGCCCATGGCTGCGCTGGCCGCTGATGGCCAGGAGCATCTCCGCCGCCGGGTTCATGTACTCAAGACGCAAGTCGTCATTGAGCAGGATGGTGGCGGTGGTCAGGTTGTCGAGTAACAAACGGTGCAGTGCATCGCTAATGGTCATCAGGACCTCTTTTGGAGCAAGGCGCGGGCTTGAGGCACACGCTGATACAATGAAAATGCAAAAACCAAACCAAGGCTCCGAAAAGAAGCGCTAAAGCTTTGAAATAGGGGTTTGTGGCTCGCAACTGTGGCGCTCTGCCAGCTTGGTCGGGAAGATTCGAACCAAAATGGGCTGTTCGGCTGGGAAGGGTGCAGTGCGTCGCACCAATATAGTGCAGTTTAGAAAGGTGTGTTCAGGAAGTTGCCGATAGCAGTGGGTCAGTCAGCTTATGTGTGGCTTAACCACTGCTATCGGGAGCAAGCCCCCTCCCACATTGAATATTGGCGTCAGTGGGGGAGGTGGCTTGCAGTTTTCAGCCTTTGTAGATGCACAGCTCGGCGGTTGCGCGAATCATCGCCAGTTGGCGCATTGGGTCGTTTTGCGGCTCATGCACGGCCTGCGCTACCCATTGCGGGCACTGAGGGTCGGTGCGATGCGGGGTGAAATCGGCCAATTGCTTGAGCAGGCGTTTTTGCAGTTGGTCCAGTTGCGGGCGAATTTGCTTCACCAGGTCCGGGCGCGGGGTGTCGGGCGCCTTGCCTTGAAATTGCCAGTCCGACAACAAGGTGTATTGCACCAGCTTGTTGGCCTCGATCTGCGCCGAGAAAAATTGCTCGGCGGCGGCGGGCGGCAGTTTGTAGTTGGGGGCCTGGTTAACCACGCTGGCGATCACGTCCTGCTCTCGCTGTCGGTCTTCTACAGCCTTGTGGCTGTCCCATTTGCTCAGCGCCACTTGTTCACCAATCTCCAGGCGTTCTGCGATGCTGTTGAGCAGCGGGGTGAGCGAAGAAGGTGGCGCAGCGCTCGCACTGGCGCTGACGAATAACAGAGCGAATACAAGTCGAGACTTCAAGGGTTATCTCCTGTGGGGCGGGCGTTCCCGCAATGGCGGAGGATAACTAATACAACATGTAACTGGTTTTGCGCTATCGCAGCACAGTGCCAGCGAGCCTGTGTGGCAAGGACGCTTGCCACGGCAGCACTGCTCGCTAAAGCGCAGGCAAAAAAAGACCTCCCGAAGGAGGTCTTTTTCATCACGCCGCGTTAAGCGGCGCTACCGGATCAGCAGCTGTAGTACAGCTCGTATTCCAGTGGGTGTACGAAGGTGCGTACTTTGATTTCTTCTTCGCTTTTCAGCTCGATGTAAGCGTCGATGAAGTCGTCGCTGAATACGCCGCCTTTGGTCAGGAACGCACGGCCCTTGTCCAGCTCTTCCAGGGCTTCTTTCAGGCTGCCGCACACTTGTGGGATCTCTTTGGCCTCTTCAGGCGGCAGGTCGTACAAGTTTTTGTCGGCGGCGTCGCCAGGGTGGATCTTGTTCTGGATACCGTCCAGGCCAGCCATTACCAGCGCAGCGAAGGCCAGGTATGGGTTGGCCGCCGGGTCCGGGAAGCGGGCTTCGATACGGCGAGCGCGCGGGCTGGACACGTAAGGAATACGGATCGAAGCGGAACGGTTGCGCGCCGAGTAGGCCAGCATTACCGGTGCTTCAAAACCTGGAACCAAGCGCTTGTAGGAGTTGGTCGACGGGTTGGTGAAGCCGTTCAGGGCTTTACCGTGCTTGATGATGCCGCCGATGAAGTACAGGGCGGTGTCGGACAGGCCGGCATAACCTTCGCCAGCGAAGGTGTTCTTGCCTTCTTTGGCGATCGACAAGTGAACGTGCATACCCGAACCGTTATCGCCATACAGCGGCTTAGGCATGAAGGTAGCGGTACGACCGTAGGCATCAGCCACGTTGTGTACGCAGTACTTCAGGGTCTGAACTTCGTCAGCCTTGGCCACCAGGGTGTTGAACTTCACACCGATTTCGTTCTGGCCAGCAGTGGCCACTTCGTGGTGGTGAACTTCGATAACCAGGCCCATTTCTTCCATGGCGTTGCACATGGAGGTACGGATTTCGTGGTCATGGTCGAATGGCGGAACCGGGAAGTAGCCACCTTTGATACCTGGACGGTGGCCTTTGTTGCCGCCTTCGATGTCCTGGTCAGACATCCACGAACCTTGTTCGGAGAAGATCTTGAACATGGAGCCGGAGATGTCGGACTTGAACTTGACCGAATCAAAGATGAAGAATTCTGGCTCCGGGCCTACGAATACGGTGTCACCGATACCGGTCGACTTCAGGTATTCCTCGGCACGCTTGGCGATCGCACGTGGGTCGCGGTCGTAGCCTTGCATGGTCGAAGGCTCGATCACGTCACACACGATGATCACAGTTGGGTCTTCGGTGAACGGGTCGAGTACGGCAGTGCTGTCGTCCGGCATCAGGATCATGTCGGAAGCTTCAATGCCTTTCCAGCCGGCAATGGAGGAACCGTCGAACATTTTGCCTTCCTCGAAGAAAGCGTCATCCAGCGCGTCGCGAGCCGGCATGGTCACGTGGTGCTGAGTGCCTTTTGTGTCCGTGAAGCGCAGATCAATCCATTTAACGTCATGATCTTTGATGAGTTGAACCGACTTCGACATGGTGTCCTCCGGGTGGCTTCGGGCTGGGGTAGTGGAGTTAGCCCTTAGAATGTGGGTGATGCCGGCGCGAATAGTCGACCAAGGCAACCTGCCTCACAAGAGAGCAAATTGCATGCCAGTGCGCCAACATGGCCTTTTTGCCTCAAAATAGCCCCTATAACGGTGCAATTTGTAAAATGACAGCAAATGGCGCACTGCAATGCAGCGTTAATGTGCGTGGGTGATCCTTTTTGGTGCGCGAAGAGTGCGATGCATATTAACTGGTCAAACCTTGAGCGATTTCCGCTATAATCCGCGCCCCCCTTTTTCGGCAGGCTCTGCGCGCGCTGTTTCCATGAAATTAATCGTAAAAGTCTTCCCCGAAATCACCATCAAGAGCCGACCGGTACGGATGCGTTTCATCCGTCAGTTGGCCAAAAACATCCGTGCCGTGCTCCGCGATCTGGACCCGGCTGTGGTGGTGAACGGCGTGTGGGACAACCTCGAACTGGAAACCCGCCTGACCGACGCCAAAGCCTTGAAGGACATGACCGAGCGCCTGAGCTGCATGCCGGGCATCGCGCATTTCCTGCAAGTCGACGAGTACCCGCTGGGCGACTTTGACGACATCACCGCAAAGTGCAAACAACACTTCGGCAATGAGCTTGAGGGGAAGATTTTTTCGGTGCGTTGCAAGCGTGCCGGCAAGCATCCGTTTAGCTCCATGGACGTCGAAAAATACGTCGGCAGCAAGCTGCGTCGCGAGTGCGGCGCCGCCGGAATTTCCCTGAAAGCACCGCAAATTGAAGTGCGCATGGAAATTCGCGACCAACGGTTGTTTGTGATCCACAGCCAGCACAACAGCATCGGCGGCTACCCGCTGGGCGCCCTGGAACAAACCTTGGTATTGATGTCTGGCGGTTTCGATTCCACGGTCGCGGCTTACCAGATCATGCGCCGCGGGCTGATGAGCCATTTCTGCTTCTTTAATCTGGGCGGGCGTGCACACGAATTGGGCGTGATGGAAGTCGCGCACTTTATCTGGAAGAAGTACGGCAGCTCCCAGCGCGTGCTATTTGTGAGCGTGCCATTCGAGGAAGTACTCGGCGAAATTCTCGCAAAAGTCGATAACAGTCATATGGGCGTAGTATTGAAGCGTATGATGTTGCGCGCTGCGTCACAGATTGCCGATCAGTTGCAAATTGACGCGCTGGTCACCGGTGAAGCGATTTCCCAAGTGGCCAGCCAGACGCTGCCCAACCTGTCGCTGATCGACTGCGTGACCGAGAAGCTGGTATTGCGCCCGCTGATCGCCAGTCACAAGCAAGACATCATCGACTTGGCCGAAGAAATCGGCACGGCGGATTTTGCCAAGCACATGCCTGAATATTGCGGGGTCATCTCGGTGAACCCCAAGACCCACGCCAAGCGCAACCGCGTGGAGTACGAAGAACAACAGTTCGACATGGCGATTCTCGAGCGTGCGCTTGAGAACGCCAAGATGGTGCCAATCGATCGTGTAATCGACGAATTGGGCCAGGATGTACAGATCGAAGAAGTCAGCGAAGCCCTGGCCGGTCAAATCGTCGTCGATATCCGTCACCCGGATGCCGCTGAAGATGAGCCGCTGGAAATCGCTGGCATCGACGTGCAAGCGCTGCCGTTCTACGCACTGAACGCGCGTTTCAAGGAACTGGATAACAGCCGTCAGTACCTGCTGTATTGCGACAAAGGCGTGATGAGTCGCCTGCATGCCCACCATTTGCTCAGTGAGGGGCATGCCAATGTGCGCGTTTATCGACCGAGCTAAGAGCCCGGGGCTGTTTGCCTGTGGCCTGCGTCACCGGCCCCCCGACTCTGCCGTCAAGCTGTAACGGCAAGGCCTGACTCTACTGTTAATCGCTGCCACGACCTGTCAGCACACCGAATCCTCTGATCGAGATACACAAGTGATCGAAAATCTACGTAACATCGCCATCATTGCTCACGTTGACCATGGTAAAACCACCCTGGTAGACAAACTCTTGCGTCAATCCGGCACCCTGGAGCGCAACGAGCTCAACGACGAGCGCGTGATGGACTCCAACGACCAGGAAAAAGAGCGCGGTATTACCATCCTGGCTAAAAACACCGCTATCAACTGGAACGGCTACCACATCAACATCGTGGACACCCCGGGCCACGCCGACTTCGGCGGCGAAGTTGAACGTGTAATGTCGATGGTTGACTCCGTTCTGCTGCTGGTTGACGCTCAAGACGGCCCTATGCCGCAAACCCGTTTTGTGACCAAGAAGGCTTTCGAAGCCGGCCTGCGTCCAATCGTCTGCATCAACAAGGTTGACCGTCCAGGCGCGCGTCCGGACTGGGTTCTGGACCAGATCTTCGATCTGTTCGACAACCTCGGTGCTACCGAAGAACAGCTGGACTTCAAAGTCGTCTACGCCTCGGCCCTGAACGGTATTGCCGGTCTGGACCACAACGACATGGCTGACGACATGACCCCGCTGTACCAGTCGATCGTCGACAACGTACCTGCGCCGGCTGTTGACCGTGACGGCCCGTTCCAGATGCAAATCTCGGCACTCGACTACAACAGCTTCCTGGGTGTTATCGGCGTTGGCCGTATCGCGCGTGGCAGCATCAAGCCAAACACTCCGGTTGTAGCGATCGGTGCTGATGGCAAGAAGCGTAACGGTCGTATCCTGAAGCTGATGGGTCACCACGGTCTGCACCGTGTAGACGTTGAAGAAGCAGCTGCAGGCGACATCGTGTGCATCAGCGGCTTCGACCTGCTGAACATCTCCGACACCCTGTGCCACCCTGACACCGTTGAAGCGATGAAGCCGTTGACCGTTGACGAGCCAACCGTTTCGATGACCTTCCAGGTAAACGACTCGCCTTTCTGCGGTAAAGACGGCAAGTTCGTAACCTCGCGTAACATCCGTGAGCGTCTGGACAAAGAGCTGCTGTACAACGTTGCACTGCGCGTTGAAGAAGGCGACTCGGCTGACAAGTTCAAGGTTTCCGGCCGTGGTGAGCTGCACCTCTCGGTACTGATCGAAACCATGCGTCGCGAAGGCTTCGAAATGGGCGTTGGTCGTCCAGAAGTGATCATCCGTCAAGTTGACGGCGTGAAGCAGGAACCGTTTGAAAACGTCACCATCGACACCCCTGAAGAATCCCAGGGCAAGGTCATGGAAGAGATGGGCCTGCGTAAGGGCGACCTGACCAACATGGTGCCGGATGGCAAAGGCCGTGTGCGTCTGGAATACAACATCCCTGCACGTGGTCTGATCGGTTTCCGTAACCAGTTCCTGACCCTGACCAACGGCGCCGGCATCCTGACCTCGATCTTCGATCGCTACGACACCATGAAGTCCGGCGACATGTCCGGCCGTCAAAACGGTGTTCTGGTATCGGTAGAAACCGGCAAGGCGCTGACCTACTCCCTGGAAACCCTGCAGGCGCGTGGCAAGCTGTTTGTTGAACACGGTCAAGAGATCTACAACGGTCAGATCGTTGGCTTGAACAGCCGCGACAACGACATGGGCGTTAACCCAACCAAAGGCAAGAAGCTCGACAACATGCGTGCTTCGGGCAAAGACGAAACCATCGCTCTGGTTCCACCGGTGAAGTTCACCCTGGAACAAGCCCTGGAATTCATCCAGGACGACGAGCTGTGCGAAGTTACGCCTAAGTCGATCCGCCTGCGCAAGAAGATCCTGGACGAAGGCGAGCGTACCCGCGCTGCCAAGAAAGCCAAGAACTGAGTTAGCTCAGGCTGAATAAAAACGCCCCCGGTCGAAAGGCCGGGGGCGTTTTTTTATGCCTGCAGATTAAGTGGTGACGGTGCTGGCCTCATCGGGAGCAAGCCCCCTCCCACATTTGACCGAGTTCCAACTTTGGAATGCATTCAAATGTGGGAGGGGGCTTGCTCCCGATAGGGCCAGTTAGAGCCCCACAAAATTTGGATCAGAACTTGTCGAGGGTCTTGAACGTGGTCTCGCGCACCACTTCTTTCGGCTTGTACGCGCAATACCCTGGCCGTGGGCCGATTTTCGGGTGGTTGCGGCAAGTATCCGGGCGCTTGTCATAAATAGTGCAGAAGCGCGTTTTACGATCCAGGTACAGGCAATCGTTGTTGCTCATGCGCTGCAGGGTAAAAATCTCGGATTTGGAATTGAAGCGCTCCACGATGCCTTCTTTCTGCAACCGCTTGGCGATGTTCTTCGGCGGGTCGCCGAGCTCGAACTCATCGACGATGCCAATGCGGATCAGGTCCTTGATCTTCACTTCGACCGGCAGCGTGCAGCAGCTGGACACGCAGCCACCGCACATGTGGGCGGAATATTTCTGCCATGTCTCGAGACGGTCGAGTTCCGCGGCGGCGATCAGTTGAGGCTTCATCAGGGTTCCAAGGTGGGGCTGTATCCGGGCGCGCGATCATACCGGGATTGGTGATTTTTTGAACAACATTTTGCAGGTTTCAGCTCAAAGGTTGAGGCGGCGGCCGATCAGGCACGACCCCTGCATCAAATCCCTGCAACGGTGAATGAGTTAAAAAACTGCCGAACCAGAGCCCCTGCCGTCTGTCAGACCGACTAGGCTTTAGCAACTCTTTCAATCTCGCCCGAGGTCGCATCGATGTCTCAGGAACCGCTAGCACGAGAAGCAGAGGTAGCCGCATTTCGCGATGCTGTCTTGACCAAACTCACTTACGCGGTGGGTAAAGACCCCGACCACGCCTTCGACCACGACTGGTTCGAAGCCATTGCACTGGCCGCCCGCGACCAGATGGTCGACCACTGGATGGACCACACACGGCGGATCTATCGCAAAGGCCAGAAGCGGGTTTACTACCTTTCCCTGGAATTTCTGATTGGCCGTTTGCTCTACGACAGCCTGAGCAACCTCGGTGTGCTGGAGATCGCTCGCGAAGCGCTGTCCGAGCTGGGTGTCGACCTGGAGCGCATCCGCCTGCTGGAGCCCGACGCGGCGCTCGGCAACGGTGGCCTGGGCCGTTTGGCGGCGTGTTTTATGGAAAGCATGTCGACCTTGGGCATTGCTGGCCACGGTTATGGCATTCGCTATGAGCACGGCCTGTTCCGCCAGGCGATTGTTGATGGCTGGCAGCAGGAACAAACCGAACGCTGGCTGGATTTCGGCAACCCGTGGGAATTTGAACGGGCCGAAGTGATTTACCCGATCGGTTTTGGCGGCAGCGTCGAAACCCTGCCGGACGCCTCCGGCAAGATGATTCAGGTGTGGAGCCCGAACGAAACCGTACGCGCAGTGGCCTACGACACCCCGGTAGTCGGCTGGCGCGGTGCCAGCGTCAACACCCTGCGCCTGTGGCGTGCACGCGCCGTGGAAGACCTGCACCTTGAGCGCTTCAACGCCGGTGACCACTTGGGCGCCGTCGCCGAAGTGGCCCGTGCAGAAAGCATCTCGCGCGTGCTGTACCCGGCCGACAGCACCGAGGCGGGGCAGGAACTGCGCCTGCGCCAGGAATACTTCTTCGTCTCTGCCTCACTCCAGGACTTGCTGCGCCGCCACAAGAACATGCACGGCTCGGTGCTGAGCCTGGGCGAACACGCCGCGATCCAGCTTAACGACACGCACCCCTCGATTGCCGTGGCCGAGTTGATGCGTCAACTGGTCGACCTGCACGATATTCCGTGGGAAGCCGCGTGGGATGTGACCGTCGAGACGCTTTCGTACACCAACCACACGCTGCTGCCCGAGGCGCTGGAAACCTGGCCGGTCGGCTTGATGGAACGCATGCTGCCGCGGCACATGCAGATCATCTACCTGATCAACGCACAGCACATCGATTCGCTGCGCGCCAAGGGCGTTCACGATTTCGACGTACTGCGCGCCGTGTCGCTGATCGAAGAAGACAACGGCCGCCGCGTGCGCATGGGCAACCTGGCGTTCCTCGGCTCGCACAGCGTGAATGGCGTATCGGGTTTGCACACCCAGTTAATGCGCAACACGGTGTTCTCCGAACTGCACAAGCTCTACCCGGATCGCATCAACAACAAAACCAACGGCATTACCTTCCGCCGCTGGCTGTACCAGGCCAACCCGAAGCTGACGTCGATGCTGGTCGAAGCGCTGGGGCCGGATATTCTCGACACCATGGAAACCCGCCTGACGGAGTTGGAAACCTTCGCCGAGAAGCAAACCTTCCGCAAGGCCTTCGCTGATCAGCGCCTGCACAGCAAGCGCGCACTGGCCGAGATCATCCACGAGCGCCTAGGTATTTCGGTCAACCCGGCGGCGATGTTCGATGTGCAGGTCAAGCGCATTCACGAATACAAACGTCAGTTGCTCAACCTACTGCACACCGTGGCGCTCTACCAGGCGATTCGTGCCGAGCCGGGCACCGATTGGGTGCCCCGCGTGAAGATCTTCGCGGGCAAGGCTGCCGCGAGTTATCACCAGGCCAAGTTGATCATCAAGTTGACCAACGACATCGCGCGCACCGTCAATAACGACCCGACCGTGCGTGGTTTGCTCAAAGTGGTGTTCCTGCCGAACTACAACGTCAGCCTGGCGGAAAGCATTATTCCGGCAGCGGACCTGTCGGAGCAGATCTCTACCGCCGGCTTTGAAGCCTCGGGCACCAGCAACATGAAGTTCGGCCTCAACGGCGCGCTGACCATCGGCACCATGGACGGCGCCAACGTGGAGATGCACGAGCGCGTAGGCGCCGATCATATGTTCATCTTCGGCCTCAGCGCGCAGCAAGTCGAAGCCCGCAAGCACGCCGGTGAGTTCAACGCCGGGCCGGACATCGCAGCTTCGCATCGTTTGAACGATGTGCTGCAAGCGATCCGGGGCGGCGTGTTCTCGCCGGATGACCCGGGCCGTTATGTCGGCTTGATCGACGGGTTGATCGACTACGACCGCTTCCTGGTGTGTGCCGACTTCGATGCCTACTGGGACGCCCAGGCGCGCGTCGAGGCGCATTGGCATGACTCCAAGGCATGGTGGCGTTCGGCTGTGCTGAATACCGCGCGCATGGGCTGGTTCTCGTCCGACCGCACCATCCGCGAGTACGCAACGGAGATCTGGAAAGCCCTCGACTAAACCCAGCGGCAGTAATTGTGGGAGGGGGCTTGCTCCCGATGACGGTCCGCCAGTTAACCAATAAGTCGACTGACACACCGCCATCGGGAGCAAGCCCCCTCCCACATTGTTTAGGCGCAAGCCATGAACTCTATTGGCGTTAATTCCTCTGATTAGAGGAAATAACCCTCGACTCGCGCTAAACTGCGCGGGTTTTCAAGCCCCCCATTGTCGTCCGGAGCCTTCCATGTCCCGCGTTACCCTGAGTCGCTATTTGATCGAGCAGACCCGCAGCAACAACACGCCTGCCGATCTGCGCTTCCTTATCGAAGTGGTGGCGCGTGCTTGCAAGGAAATCAGCCACGCCGTATCCAAAGGCGCGCTGGGCGGTGTCCTGGGCAGCATGGGCACTGAGAACGTGCAAGGCGAAGTGCAGAAAAAACTCGACGTGATCTCTAACGAGATCCTGCTCGAAGCCAACGAATGGGGCGGTCACCTGGCCGGCATGGCGTCCGAAGAAATGGACAATGCCTACCAGATCCCGGGCAAGTACCCGAAAGGCGCCTACCTGTTGGTGTTCGACCCACTGGACGGCTCGTCCAACATCGACATCAACGCACCGGTCGGCACGATCTTCTCGGTACTGCGTTGCCCGAACGAATACCTGAGCCAGAACGAAGCCCTCAACGAAAACGCCTTTTTGCAGCCAGGCACCGAGCAAGTGGCCGCCGGTTACGCGATCTACGGCCCGCAAACCATGCTGGTGCTGACCCTGGGCGATGGCGTCAAAGGTTTCACCCTGGACCGCGAAATGGGCAGCTTCGTGCTGACCCACGAAGACATCACCATTCCTGCCTCCACGCAGGAATTTGCGATCAACATGTCCAACCAGCGCCACTGGGAAGAACCGGTGAAGCGCTACGTGAACGAGTTGATGGAAGGCGAAGAAGGCCCGTTGAAGAAGAACTTCAACATGCGCTGGGTGGCCGCGATGGTCGCCGACGTGCATCGCATCCTCACCCGTGGCGGCCTGTTCATGTACCCACGTGACAGCCGTGAGCCTGCCAAGCCGGGCAAACTGCGCCTGATGTACGAAGCCAACCCGATGTCGTTCCTGGTTGAGCAGGCGGGCGGTGCGTCCACCGACGGCCACCAGCGCATCCTCGACATCCAGCCTGAAGGCCTGCACCAGCGCGTAGCGGTGTTCCTGGGCTCGAAGGAAGAAGTTGAGCGTGTGACCGGTTACCACAAAAAGTAAGTGCGGTGAGGGAGCTTGCTCCCTCGCTACGTTCAAGACGTGAGGTTTTGAACGGCAACAAGCCCCGAAACGTTTCAGCGTTTGCGGGGCTTTTTTGTTTTCGCGCACCGGGAACCAGACCCCGCTTTTCCCTTCTAAGCTTCTGGCAGATACCCCAGCTGCGTTGTCCCTCCAGGAGTTTTTCCATGTCGTTACGCCGTCTCGCCCTGCTGACTTTTTGCGTGCTTTTGGCCGCTTGCAGCAAGGTTAACCAAGAAAATTACGCGAAGTTGTCGGCGGGCATGGCCAAGGCTGAGGTGGAGTCGTTGCTGGGCACGCCAACCGATTGTTCCGGCGCGCTGGGCATGTCCAGCTGCACATGGGGCGATAAAGAAAGCTTTATCAGCGTTCAATATGCCGGTGACAAGGTTCTGATGTTTTCCGGGCAAGGCCTGAAGTAAACCGGGGCGCGAGCCTGCGGGAGAAGAAGAATGATGCGTTTTGTTTTATGCCTTTGTGCCAGCCTGTTTTTGGCAGGCTGCGCCAGTCATTCTGGCGATGATCTGCAACCCAAAACAGCCAGCAACGTCAATCTCAAGCGTTACCAGGGCACCTGGTATGAATTGGCGAGGTTGCCGATGTACTTCCAGCGCAACTGCGCGCAGTCCGAAGCCCGCTACACCTTGCTGCCTGATGGCGATATGTCGGTGTTTAACCGCTGCCTCACCAGCGAGTGGAAGTGGGAAGAAGCCAAGGGCACGGCCACGCCGCAAGTGCCTGGCAAGACCGACAAGCTCTGGGTCGAATTCAATAACTGGTTCACCGCGCTGCTGCCCGGCGTTGCCAAGGGCGATTATTGGGTGCTGTACGTCAGCGATGACTACAAAACCGCCATCGTCGGCAGCCCGAGCCGACGCTACATGTGGATCTTGTCGCGCACCCCGACGGTGAGTACCGACACCCGCGAAGACCTGCTGAGCAGGGCGCGCCAACAAGGGTATGACACCACGCGACTGATCTGGCGTACCTCGGACAAACAGATGGCCAAAACCTCGCAGTAATCCGAGAAGGCCATTGATCTAATGTGGGAGCTGGCAAGCCGGCTCCCACATTTGTCAGGTGTCGTCTGTTAGCCGAGCAGGTCTCTCAACACTTGCGTGAATGCACGGCTGCTCTCTTCCTCGCCGGCATGATGCCCATCGCGCACCACCCACTTGCCGTTCACCAGTACGTCACGCACTTGCCGATCGCCACCGGCAAACAGCCAGCGATTGAGAATGGCGTCTTCAGTCGCGGTCGCCAGGTACGGGTCGTTGCCGTCAAGTACCAACCAGTCCGCGCGCTTGCCCACTTCCAGCCGGCCAATTGGCTGGCCCAGCGCCTGCGCGCCGCCTTCCAGTGCAGCATCGAACAGCGTGCGCCCGACCATCGGCTGATCACTGCGATACACGCGATTACGCCGCTGATCGCGCAGGCGTTGGCCATATTCGAGCCAGCGCAATTCTTCCACCACGCTCAGCGACACATGGCTGTCGGAGCCAATGCCCATGCGCCCGCCTTGGGCAAGAAAATCCACCGCCGGGAAAATTCCGTCGCCCAGGTTGGCCTCAGTGGTCAGGCACAAGCCGGCAATCGCGCGGCTGTTGGCCATGCGCGTAACCTCATCCGCATCGGCGTGAGTGGCGTGCACCAGGCACCAGCGCTCATCGACTTCAACGTTGTCATACAGCCATTGCAGCGGGCGTTTGCCGCTCCAGGCCAGGCAGTCGTCGACTTCTTTTTGCTGCTCGGCGATATGAATATGCACCGGGCAAGCCTTGTCGCTGGCGGCCAGTACTTCATGGATTTGCTGCGGCGTGACCGCGCGCAGCGAGTGAAAACACAGGCCTGATTGCTGCGCCGGTTGTGCGGCCAGAATCGGTTTCAGGCGCGCTTGCAGGTCCAGGTAAGCCTCGGTGCTGTTGATAAAGCGTCGCTGGCCTTCGTTCGGCGCCTGGCCACCAAAGCCTGCGTGGGTGTACAGCACTGGCAGCAGTGTCAGGCCAATCCCGCTGCTCGCCGCCGCCTGGCTGATCTGCCGCGACAGCTCGGCGCGGTCGGCATACGGTTGGCCGCCAGCGTCGTGGTGCACGTAGTGAAACTCAGCCACGGAGGTGTAACCGGCCTTGAGCATTTCGATGTAAAGCTGCCGCGCGATGATCTGCAATTGGTCCGGGCTGATCTTGCCGACCATGCGGTACATCAAATCGCGCCAGGTCCAAAAACTGTCATTCGGGTTGCCGGCCACTTCTGCCAAACCGGCCATGGCACGCTGGAATGCATGCGAATGCAGGTTGGGCATACCCGCCAACACCGGGCCTCTCAGCCGTTCGGCGCGGTCTGCACTGGCATTCGGCTCAACGTGTGTCAGCAGGCCATCGGCGCTGACTTCAAAGCGTACATCGTTGGCCCATCCACTAGGCAGCAGCGCGCGTTCGGCAAAGAAAGCGGACATGATCAAGGCACCCCGGTCGTGTGTTTATTTGTATATACATATACAGACGTTTGCCTGCTCGGTAAACTCCGGCAATCTATGCATCTTTTCCCCCTGCAAGGATTCCCTGTGCCGACTCCGCCTGCCAAGTCTTCGCTGGCTGCCCACATGGACGAAAGTCCGGCGCCCTTGTATGCCCGCGTCAAACAGATGATCAGTCAGCAGATCCTCAACGGCAACTGGCCGCCGCATTACCGCGTACCGTCAGAGAGCGAACTGGTCAGCCAGTTGGGCTTCAGCCGCATGACCATCAACCGCGCGCTGCGTGAACTCACCGCCGAAGGGTTGCTGGTGCGCATGCAAGGCGTCGGCACTTTCGTCGCCGAGCCCAAGAGCCAATCGGCACTGTTTGAAGTGCACAACATTGCCGATGAGATTGCCTCCCGCGGTCATCGGCACACCTGCCAAGTCATCACCCTGGGCGAAGAGGCCGCCGGTTCCGAGCGCGCCGTCGCCTTGGAAATGCGCGAAGGCGGGCGGGTGTTCCACTCGCTGATCGTGCATTTTGAAAACGATATTCCGGTGCAAATCGAAGACCGGTTCGTCAATGCACTGGTCGCGCCGGAATACCTGCAACAGGATTTCACCCAGCAAACCCCCTACGCGTATTTGAACCAGGTGGCGCCGCTGACCGAAGGCGAGCACGTGGTTGAAGCGATCCTCGCCGATGCCGCCGAGTGCAAGCTGTTGCAGATCGAGCCCAGCGAGCCGTGCCTGTTGATTCGCAGGCGCACCTGGTCGGGTCGCCAGCCGGTGACCGCCGCGCGTTTGATCCACCCCGGTTCCCGTCATAGCCTGGAAGGACGTTTCAGTAAATGAGTGAAGTGAAAGTCTGGCGCGCCGCCGATTACATTCGCATGCCGTGGAAAAACGGCGGCGGCAGCACCGAAGAAATCACGCGTGACGCAGGCACCGGCCTGGAGGGTTTTGGTTGGCGCCTGTCGATTGCCGACATTGCCGAGTCAGGCGGCTTTTCGACCTTCGAAGGTTATCAGCGCGTGATCACCGTGATCAAAGGCGCCGGCATGGTGCTGACAGTGGACGGCGAGGAGCAGCGCGGTTTGTTAACGCTGCAGCCGTTTGCGTTCAAGGGTGAGAGCCAAGTGTCATGCCGCTTGATCACCGGGCCGATCCGCGACTTCAACCTGATTTATTCGCCTGAGCGCTACCATGCGCGCCTGCAGTGGATTGACGGCGTGCAGCGGTTTTTCAGCACCGCGCAGACGGTGTTGGTGTTCAGCGTGGCGGATGAGGTGAAAGTGCTCGACCAAAAGCTCGGCCATCACGACTGCCTGCAAGTGGACGGTAACACTGGCCTGCTGGATCTCGCCGTCACCGGCCGCTGCTGCCTGATCGAACTGACCGCACGCGGTTAAAATGCTGCAAGCTCTGCAAGCTCTGCAAGCTCTGCAAGCTCTGCAAGCTCTGCAAACTGTGGAAACTGTGGAAACCTGTGGGAGGGGGCTTGCTCCCGATGGCGGTGTGTCAGTGCCAGATGTACTGGCTGACACACCCCTATCGGGAGCAAGCCCCCTCCCACAGTTGATCTCCATTGCTTTCACACATCATTTTCAGCTGTGCACCAATTTGTTACCGAATGCCCCAGCGTGGCGCAAACGCTCGCTGTCGTGACAACTCGCCTGCGCTGCAAACCTCCCCCAAAACAAATTTAATCCCGCCCCGAAGCCTTAATTTTCAAGGCTTTTGCACGCCCCGCAAAAAAATCCCTACAGCTCACTCAGAAAGTTGGCCGCCCGATTGCATATGCTTGTATGTACAAGTAAAGGTGTGTGCGTAAGACTCCCTTTCGCACCCTCCATGTTCGCGCATCGTGCCGAGGAGTCCAGCTGTGACCGATTTTTCCGCTAAGCCTACTAAATACCGTGACGTCGAAATCCGCGCAGCCCGCGGTAACAAGCTCACCGCCAAAAGCTGGCTGACTGAAGCACCGCTGCGCATGCTGATGAATAACCTTGACCCGCAAGTGGCCGAGAACCCGAAAGAACTGGTGGTGTACGGCGGTATCGGCCGTGCAGCGCGTAACTGGGAGTGCTACGACCAAATCGTCGAGAGCCTCACCCACCTGAATGACGACGAAACCCTGCTGGTGCAATCCGGCAAGCCGGTCGGTGTGTTCAAGACACACAGCAACGCGCCGCGCGTATTGATCGCCAACTCCAACCTGGTGCCGCACTGGGCCAGTTGGGAACACTTCAACGAACTGGATGCCAAGGGCCTGGCCATGTACGGCCAGATGACCGCCGGCAGCTGGATCTACATCGGCAGCCAGGGCATCGTCCAGGGCACCTATGAAACCTTCGTCGAAGCCGGGCGCCAGCACTACGATTCGAACCTCAAGGGCCGTTGGGTACTCACCGCCGGGCTCGGCGGCATGGGCGGCGCGCAGCCGTTGGCCGCTACCTTGGCGGGCGCCTGCTCGCTGAACATTGAATGCCAGCAAGTCAGCATCGATTTCCGCCTGGCCAGTCGTTATGTCGACGAGCAAGCCACCGACCTCGACGACGCCTTGGCGCGCATCGCCAAATACACCCAAGAAGGCAAGGCCATCTCCATCGCCCTGCTGGGCAACGCGGCTGAAATTTTGCCGGAACTGGTCAAGCGCGGCGTGCGCCCCGACATGGTCACCGACCAGACCAGCGCCCACGACCCGCTCAACGGTTACCTGCCGGCTGGCTGGACGTGGGACGAATACCGCGCCCGCGCCAAGACCGAACCGGCAGCCGTGATCAAGGCCGCCAAACAGTCGATGGCCGTACACGTAAAAGCGATGCTCGAGTTCCAAAAGCAGGGCATTCCGACCTTCGACTACGGCAACAACATTCGCCAGATGGCGCAAGAAGAAGGCGTCGAAAACGCCTTCGACTTCCCCGGTTTTGTGCCGGCGTACATCCGCCCGCTGTTTTGCCGTGGCATCGGCCCGTTCCGCTGGGCTGCACTCTCGGGCGACCCGCAGGACATTTACAAAACCGACGCCAAAGTTAAAGAGCTGATCCCCGACGACGCCCACCTGCATAACTGGCTGGACATGGCCCGCGAGCGCATCAGCTTCCAGGGCTTGCCGGCGCGTATCTGCTGGGTTGGCCTCGGCCAGCGCGCCAAGTTGGGCCTGGCGTTCAACGAGATGGTCCGCAGCGGCGAGTTGTCGGCGCCGGTCGTCATCGGCCGTGACCACCTCGACTCCGGCTCGGTTGCAAGCCCCAACCGCGAAACCGAATCCATGCAAGACGGCTCCGACGCCGTGTCCGACTGGCCACTGCTTAACGCCTTGCTCAACACCGCCAGCGGCGCGACCTGGGTTTCGCTGCACCACGGCGGCGGCGTGGGCATGGGCTTCTCCCAGCATTCGGGCATGGTGATTG
This sequence comes from Pseudomonas sp. ICMP 460, assembly GCF_002723595.1. Classification (NCBI taxonomy): domain Bacteria; kingdom Pseudomonadati; phylum Pseudomonadota; class Gammaproteobacteria; order Pseudomonadales; family Pseudomonadaceae; genus Pseudomonas; species Pseudomonas sp. ICMP 460. The sequence goes on along the minus strand of NZ_LKBR01000088.1, from coordinate 95,559 downwards.
TGTGCGACGGCACCGATGAGGCGGCCGAGCGTATTGCCCGCGTGCTGCACAACGACCCGGCCACCGGCGTGATGCGTCACGCAGACGCCGGTTACCAGATCGCCATCGACTGCGCCAAAGAGCAGGGCTTGAACCTGCCGATGATCAAGTAAGCCAGCGCCACCCAGAAAACAATCCATCAGAGGTTGAACACACATGGCTGCAAATGACGCGCGTGCAAGCACCACCCCGTTGATCGAGCGGCGTTCGATCGACTACATCCCACAAGCGGAACGCCACGGCCGTCTATTCAGCCAGTTCACCCTGTGGCTGGGTGCCAACCTGCAGATCACCGCCATCGTCACCGGGGCGTTGGCCGTGGTGTTGGGCGGTGATGTGTTCTGGTCGTTGATCGGCCTGCTGATCGGTCAATTGCTCGGCGGCGGCGTCATGGCGTTGCACGCAGCGCAAGGGCCAAAGCTCGGGCTGCCGCAGATGATTTCCAGCCGCGTGCAGTTCGGCGTGTATGGCGCGGCCATCCCGATCGTGCTGGTGTGTTTGATGTACCTGGGGTTCACCGCAACCGGCACGGTGCTTTCCGGCCAGGCGCTGGGCCAGTTGTTTGGCGTCAGCGACAGCGTTGGCATCCTGATCTTCGCCAGTGTCATCGTGCTGGTCACGGTGCTCGGCTACCGCGTGATCCATTTCATCGGGCGTGTCGCCAGCGTCATTGGTGTGATCGCCTTTGTTTACCTGTTCAGTCGGCTGATCAGCCAGACCGACGTGGGCGCACTCCTGCAGATCCGCCACTTCAGTTGGAGCAGTTTTTTGCTCGCAGTGTCGCTCGCGGCCTCCTGGCAAATCGCTTTCGGCCCTTACGTGGCCGACTATTCACGCTACTTGCCGAGCAACACGTCGTCGCTGAAAACCTTTCTGGCGGCTGGCGCGGGCTCGGTGATTGGCGCACAGGTGGCGATGATCCTCGGCGTGTTTGCCGCCGCCATGTCCAACGGGCAGTTCGCCGGTCACGAAGTGGCCTACATCGTCGGGTTGGGCGGCACCGGTGCGACGGCTGCGTTGCTGTACTTCAGCATCGCGTTCGGCAAAGTGACTATCTCCACGCTCAATTCCTACGGCAGCTTCATGTGCATTGCGACCATCATCAGTGGCTTTCGCGGGCGCCTGGAGGTGACGCGCTTGCAGCGGCTGGTGTTCGTGCTGGTGATCGTTGGTGCTGCAACCTTGATCGCCTTGCTCGGCCAGCACTCGTTCCTCGGTGCATTCAAGTCCTTCATCTTGTTCCTGCTGGCGTTTTTTACGCCATGGAGTGCGATCAACCTGGTGGACTACTACTGCATCACCCGCGACCGTTATGACGTACCGGCGCTGGCCGATCCGACCGGTCGCTACGGCCGCTGGAACCCGCTCGGTATCAGCGTTTACGTGTTTGGTGTGCTGGTGCAATTGCCGTTCATCTCCACCAAGTTCTACACCGGCCCGCTGGTGGCCGCGCTGGGTGATGTGGATATTTCCTGGATCATCGGTCTGGTGCTGCCCGCCGCCCTTTATTACCTGTGTGCGAAAAAATGGCACGGCGCAGTCCCCGACCACCTGATTCTGCCGGTAGAGCAGGGCGGCACACGCATAACTACCCCTAAAAATAACGGGCTGGCTGCACAAGCCTGATGGGACGTGGACAGGGCAGGACGCCTACTGACTGCCGTAATCCATTTCAAGATTGGGAGCGTCACAACAATGAAAATGACTAAGACCCTGCTGGCTACAGTGCTCTCTGCGAGCGTGTTGGCGAGTGCTGGCGCGCAGGCGGCCGGCTGGTGCGAATCCGGTAAACCGGTGAAATTCGCAGGCCTGAACTGGGAAAGCGGCATGTTGCTCACCGACATCCTGCAAACCGTCCTCGAAAAAGGCTACGACTGCAAAACCGACAGCCTGCCGGGCAATTCCATCACCATGGAAAACGCCCTGAGCAGCAATGACATTCAGGTGTTCGCCGAAGAATGGGTCGGTCGCAGCGAAGTCTGGAACAAGGCCGAAAAGGCCGGCAAAGTCGTCGGCGTGGGTGCGCCGATTGTGGGCGCCATTGAGGGTTGGTACGTGCCGCGTTACGTGATCGAAGGCGATGCCAAACGCAAACTCGAAGCCAAGGCGCCGGGCCTGAAAAGCATCGCCGACCTGGCCAAATATGCCGCCGTATTCAAGGACCAGGAAGAACCGTCCAAGGGCCGTTTCTACAACTGCCCGGCCGGCTGGACCTGTGAGCTGGACAACAGCGAAATGCTCAAAAGCTATGGCCTCGAAAGCACCTACACTAACTTCCGCCCAGGCACCGGCCCGGCGCTGGATGCGGCAGTACTGTCGAGCTACAAGCGCGGCGAGCCGATTCTGTTCTATTACTGGTCGCCAACCCCGCTGATGGGCCAGGTCGACCTGGTCAAGCTGGAAGAAAAACCCGGCGTGGATAAAAGCGTGAGCATCAAGGTTGGCCTGTCGAAAGCCTTCCACGAGCAAGCGCCTGAACTGGTCGCCGTGCTGGAAAAGGTCAACCTGCCCATCGACCTGCTGAACCAGAACTTGGGCCGCATGGCCAAGGAACGAATTGAGTCGCCGAAACTGGCGAAAATTTTCCTCAAGGAACATCCTGAAGTCTGGCACGCCTGGGTAAGTGAAGACGCAGCCAAAAAAATCGACGCGGCCTTGTAGGTTGAGTGCGCCCGCACGCCTCAACCGGCGAGCGGGCGCCCAGCCACAACCCACTGGATCGAGAGCACGCTATGTTTCCTGAGAGTTTTACGTTTTCCATCGCCGACTGGGTCAACGGTTGGGTCGACTCACTGGTCACCAATTACGGTGATGTGTTCCGGCACATTTCCGACACCCTGCTATGGGCCATCGTCAACCTGGAAGGTGTGTTGCGCGCGGCGCCCTGGTGGCTGATGTTGGCCATCGTCGGCGGCATTGCCTGGCACGCCACCCGCAAGGTGCTGACCACGGCGGTGATTGTCGGTTTGCTGTTCCTGGTGGGCGCGGTTGGCCTGTGGGACAAGCTGATGCAAACCCTGGCGCTGATGATGGTCGCCACGGTGATCTCGGTGCTGATCGGTATTCCGCTGGGCATTTTGTCGGCGCGCAGCAATCGCCTGCGTTCGGTGTTGATGCCACTGCTCGACATCATGCAAACCATGCCTAGCTTTGTGTACCTGATTCCGGTGTTGATGCTGTTCGGCCTGGGCAAGGTGCCGGCGATTTTCGCCACGGTGATCTACGCCGCGCCGCCGCTGATCCGCCTGACCGATTTGGGCATTCGACAAGTCGATGGCGAGGTCATGGAAGCCATCAACGCGTTCGGTGCCAACCGTTGGCAGCAACTGTTCGGCGTGCAACTGCCGCTGGCATTGCCAAGCATCATGGCCGGTATCAACCAGACCACCATGATGGCGCTGTCGATGGTGGTGATCGCCTCGATGATCGGCGCGCGTGGCTTGGGTGAAGATGTACTGGTGGGCATCCAGACCCTCAACGTCGGCCGAGGCCTGGAAGCCGGGCTGGCGATCGTGATTCTTGCAGTGGTCATCGACCGCATTACCCAGGCCTATGGTCGTCCACGGCATGAGGCGAGCAAATGACTACTGTCAGCAAAATTGAAGTTAAAAACGTCTTCAAGATTTTCGGTAACCGCTCCAAAGAAGCCCTGGCGCTGATTGGTCAGGGCAAGAGCAAAGACCAAGTGCTGGCCGAAACCGGTTGCGTGGTGGGCGTGAACGACTTGTCGCTGAGCATCGCTACCGGCGAAATTTTTGTGATCATGGGCCTGTCGGGCTCGGGCAAGTCCACGCTGGTGCGCCACTTCAACCGCCTGATCGACCCTACGAGTGGCGCGATCCTGGTGGACGGCGAAGACATCCTGCAACTCGACATGGAAGCCCTGCGCCAATTTCGTCGGCACAAGATCAGCATGGTGTTCCAGAGCTTTGGCCTGTTGCCGCACAAGAGCGTACTCGACAACGTTGCCTACGGCCTCAAAGTGCGCGGTGAAACCAAGCAGGTCTGCGCCGAACGCGCCCTGCACTGGGTCGAAACCGTGGGCCTGAAGGGCTACGAAAACAAATACCCGCATCAGTTGTCCGGCGGCATGCGCCAACGTGTCGGCCTGGCCCGCGCGCTGGCGGCCGACACCGACATCATCCTGATGGACGAAGCCTTCAGCGCCCTCGACCCGCTGATCCGCGCCGAGATGCAGGACCAGTTGCTGGAGCTGCAAAAGACCCTGCACAAAACCATCGTGTTCATCACCCACGACCTCGACGAGGCTGTGCGCATCGGCAACCGCATTGCGATCCTCAAGGACGGCAAGCTGATCCAGGTCGGCACGCCGCGCGAGATTCTGCATTCGCCGGCGGATGAGTATGTGGACCGTTTTGTTCAGCGGCGCGCGGCGGTGGTCTGATCCGAAAGGTGTGGTGCGGCTGCTGGCCCTTTCGCGAGCAAGCCCGCTCCCACATTTGGAATGGGAACGATCAAAGCATTGAAGAAGGTACAAACATGTCCCAGGCAGCAAAAGTGATCATCGCAGACGCTGCGATGCGTTGGCAGGACGTGGTCGCCGTGGCCCGCCACGGCGCCGCGCTCGAGCTTTCGGAGCAGGCCTGGGCGCGCATCGACAACGCCCAAGCCATCGTGCAGCGCATCGTCGCCAGCGGCGAACGTGCGTATGGCATCAACACCGGGCTGGGCGCGCTGTGCAATGTGTCGCTTAAGGACGAGCAACTCAGCCAGTTGTCGCGCAACACGTTGCTGAGCCATGCCTGTGGCGTCGGCCCGGCGCTCAGCGAAGAGCAAACCCGCGCGATTATTTGCGCCGCAATCATCAATTACAGCCACGGCAAATCCGGCCTGCACCCGCAGGTGGTGCAGGCGTTGCTCGCGCTGCTCAACCACGGCATCACGCCGCAGGTGCCGTCGCAGGGTTCGGTGGGTTATTTGACCCACATGGCCCACGTGGGCGTGGCCTTGCTCGGTGTTGGCACGGTGAGCTATCGCGGCCAAATCGTCAGCGCACAACACGCCCTGAACACCGAGGGTTTGCAGCCGGTGGTGCTCGGCGCCAAAGACGGCCTGTGCCTGGTCAACGGCACGCCGTGCATGACCGGCCTGAGCTGTCTGGCCCTGGCGGACGCGCAGCATTTGCTGCAATGGGCCGACGTGATTGGTGCCATGAGTTTTGAAGCGCAGCGCGGGCAGATCGACGCGTTTGACGAAGAAATCATCGCCCTCAAACGCCATCCAGGCATGCAGCTCGTCGGCGTCAACTTGCGTGCCTTGCTCGACGGCAGTGAGGTGATCGCCAGCAGCAAAGGCCTGCGCACCCAGGACGCCTTGAGCATTCGCTCGATCCCGCAGATTCACGGCGCGGCGCGTGACCAAATACAACACGCGACTCGCCAGGTCGAGACCGAACTCAACAGCGCCACCGACAACCCGCTGGTACTCGGCACGCCGGGCAACTACCGCGTGGTTTCACAGGCCAACCCGCACGGGCAGTCTGTGGCGCTGGCCGCCGACCTTATGGCCATCGCCATGGCCGAAATCGGCTCGGTGGCCGAACGCCGCCTCGACCGCCTGATCAACCCGCACGTCAGCGGCTTGCCGGCCTTTTTGGTCAGCGACCCCGGGGTTAACTCCGGGATGATGATCGTGCAGTACGTCGCCGCGTCCTTGTGTGGGCAAAACCGCCAGTTGGCGCAACCGGCGGTGCTCGACAACTTCGTCACCTCGGGCCTGCAGGAAGACCACCTGAGCATGGGCACCAACGCTGCGCTCAAACTGCATCAGCTGTTGGCCAACGTCACCCAAATTCTTGCCATCGAGTACTTGCTGGCGGCCCAGGCGTTCGAGTTTCTCAAGGGCCAGCGTTTCGGCGCTGGCACCGACAAGGCTTGGCGTCTGTTGCGTGAGGTCGTACCGGCTTACGCGCAAGACCGCTGGCTGGCGCCGGATATTGCGAGCGCCGCCAAGCTGCTCAAAGACACCGCTTTACCCCATTTGCGTTGAACAATAATTTTCAAGGAGCATGAATGTGACTGCGCTAAACCTGATTCCAGGCCAACTGAGCCTTGCCCAACTGCGGGCCATCTACCAGCAGCCGGTAACCCTCAGCCTGGATGACAGCGCCACGGCGCAGATCGACGCCAGCGTGGCCTGCGTGGAGCAGATACTCGCCGAGAACCGCACCGCCTACGGCATTAATACCGGTTTCGGCCTGCTGGCCTCGACCCGCATTGCCAGTGCAGACCTGCAAAACCTCCAGCGTTCCCTGGTGCTGTCGCATGCGGCCGGTGTTGGCGAGCCGATCAGCGACGCGCTGGTGCGGCTGGTCATGGTGCTCAAGGTCAACAGCCTGAGCCGTGGGTTCTCGGGGATTCGTCGGCAGGTCATCGACGCGCTGATCGCGTTGATCAATGCCGAGGTGTACCCGCACATTCCGCTGAAAGGTTCGGTCGGCGCCTCCGGCGATTTGGCGCCACTGGCGCACATGTCGCTGGTGCTGCTGGGCGAAGGCAAAGCGCGCTACAAGGGCGAATGGCTGGAGGCGACCGAGGCGCTGAAAGTCGCCGGCCTGACGCCGCTGACCCTTGCCGCCAAAGAAGGCCTGGCGCTGCTCAACGGCACCCAGGTGTCTACCGCGTATGCATTGCGCGGCCTGTTTGAAGGTGAAGACTTATTCGCCGGCGCACTCGCCTGTGGTGCCCTGACCGTCGAGGCTGTGCTGGGCTCGCGCTCGCCTTTCGACGCGCGTATTCATGCAGCGCGTGGCCAGCGTGGGCAGATCGACTCGGCGGCGGCGTATCGCGCGCTGCTGGGTGAAAGCAGCCAGGTGTCGCAGTCGCACCAGAACTGCGACAAGGTGCAAGACCCGTACTCGCTGCGTTGCCAGCCGCAAGTCATGGGCGCCTGCCTGACCCAGTTCCGCCAGGCCGCCGACGTGCTGGTGGTGGAAGCCAACGCCGTGTCGGATAACCCGCTGGTGTTTGCCGCCGAAGGTGACGTGATTTCCGGCGGCAACTTCCACGCTGAGCCGGTGGCCATGGCCGCCGATAACATGGCGCTGGCCATCGCCGAAATCGGTTCGCTGAGTGAGCGGCGTATCTCGCTGATGATGGACAAGCACATGTCGCAACTGCCGCCGTTTCTGGTCGGCAATGGCGGCGTGAACTCCGGTTTCATGATCGCCCAAGTCACCGCTGCGGCGCTTGCCAGCGAAAACAAAGCACTGGCGCATCCGCACAGCGTCGACAGCCTGCCAACTTCGGCTAACCAGGAAGACCACGTGTCGATGGCGCCCGCTGCGGGCAAACGTCTGTGGGAAATGGCCGAGAACACCCGTGGTGTGTTGGCGGTGGAATGGCTGGCGGCATGCCAGGGCCTGGACCTGCGCAACGGTTTGAAAACCTCGCCAACGCTGGAAAAAGCCCGCGAAATTCTGCGCGACAAAGTCGCGTTCTACGACAAGGACCGGTTCTTCGCCCCCGACATCATCGCCGCCACTGAGCTGCTCGCCAGCCGCTGCCTGAATGAACTGGTGCCTGCGCAACTGCTGCCGAGCCTCTGAGCGCGCAAGGCTTTGTCTCATCGATAATTCAGGGAGGCGTTGATGAAAACGCTCTGGCAACACTGCCACATCGCAACCATGGCCGACGGCAAGTATTCGATCATCGAAGACGCCGCGCTGGTCACGCACGGTTCGCTGATCGCATGGATCGGCCCGCGCAGCGAGCTGCCGGCCGCCGATTATGCCCAGGTGCATGACCTGCACGGCGCGTGGGTCACCCCCGGGCTGATCGACTGCCATACGCACACGGTGTTCGGCGGCAATCGCAGCGGCGAATTCGAGCAGCGCCTTGAAGGCGCAAGCTACGCCGACATCGCCGCCCAGGGTGGCGGCATTGCCAGCACCGTACGCGCCACCCGCGCTGCCAGCGAAGATCAGCTGTTTGACAGCGCCCACAAACGCTTGCGCAGTTTGCTGCGTGACGGCGTGACCACGGTGGAGATTAAATCCGGCTATGGCCTCGACCTTGCCAGCGAGCGCAAGCTGCTGCGGGTGATTCGTCGCCTCGGCGAAGCGCTGCCGGTCAGCGTGCGTGCCACCTGCCTTGCGGCTCACGCGTTACCGCCGGAGTACAAGGATCGCGCGGACGACTACATCGATCACATCTGCGACGAGATGCTGCCGGCACTCGCCGCAGAAGGGCTGGTGGACGCGGTGGACGCTTTTTGCGAATACCTGGCGTTTTCCCCGGCGCAGGTGGAACGCGTGTTTAAAGTCGCCCGGCAACTTGGCCTGCCGGTGAAGTTGCACGCCGAGCAACTGTCGTCGCTGCACGGGTCCAGCCTGGCCGCGCGTTACCACGCGTTGTCCGCCGACCATTTGGAATTCATGACCGAAGCAGACGCCATCGCCATGGCGGCGTCCGGCACCGTCGCCGTGCTGCTGCCCGGAGCGTTTTATTTCCTGCGCGAAACCCAGTTGCCGCCGATGGACGCCCTGCGCAAACACGGCGTGAAAATCGCCATTGCCAGCGACCTTAACCCCGGCACCTCGCCGGCGTTGTCGGTGCGGTTGATGCTGAACATGGCCTGCACGCTGTTTCGCATGACCCCGGAAGAGGCGTTGGCCGGTGCCACGCAACACGCCGCCAGCGCGTTGGGCATGGGCGACACGCATGGTTCGCTGGAAGTCGACAAAGTCGCCGATTTTGTCGCCTGGCAAATTGATCGCCCCGCTGACCTGGCCTACTGGCTGGGTGGCGAGTTGGATAAACGCGTGGTGCGCCACGGCGTCGACGTGACGGTTTAAGGAGGAGTGCTGTGGATAAGGTTCTGAGCTTCAAACAAGGCCGCGTGCCGCTGCTGATCAGCATGCCGCATGCGGGGTTGCGCCTGACGCCTGCGGTTGAGGCCGGTTTGATCGACGCGGCGCAAAGCCTGCCGGACACCGACTGGCATATCCCCACGCTGTACGACTTTGCCGAGGCGCTGGGGGCCAGTACGTTGGCAGCCGAGTACTCGCGGTTTGTCATCGACCTGAATCGGCCCTCGGACGACACGCCCTTGTATGCCGGCGCCACCACCGGGCTTTATCCGGCAACCTTGTTCGAGGGCGTGCCGTTGTTCCGTGAGGGGCTGGAGCCGTCCAGGGAAGAGCGCGCTACGTACCTGGAGAAAATCTGGGTGCCCTACCACCGCACCCTGCAAGACGAGCTGGCACGGCTCAAGGCCGAATTTGGTTATGCGCTGTTGTTTGACGCGCACTCGATTCGCTCGGTAATCGCGCACCTGTTCGACGGCAAGCTGCCGGACTTCAACCTCGGTACCTTCAACGGTGCTGCCTGCGACCCGGAACTGGCCAGCCAGTTGGAAGCCATCTGCGCCACTCATCCGCAGTACACCCACGTGCTGAACGGGCGCTTCAAGGGCGGGCATATCACCCGGCACTACGGCAACCCGGCGCAGGCTATTCACGCCGTGCAGCTGGAGTTGTGCCAAAGCACTTATATGGAAGAGTTCGAGCCGTTCCGTTATCGCGCCGACCTGGCCGAACCGACGCGCGTGGTGCTCAAGCAATTGCTGCAAAGCCTGCTGGCGTGGGGGCGCAAGCGCTACGGCTGATAAGCCATGAAGTGAGGGCTGTTGTGGCGAGCCTGCCACAACAGTCCGCTCGCCAAAGGGCCAAAACACGTCTAATTGCTCAAGGACATGCTCATTGCACAATTCGGGTTTATGATGCCGGACGGCAAGAATAATCGACGTCCCCCCAGGGATGGACCCGACACCCTACGGAGCGCGCAATGCAGACTTGGTACCCGCAGATCAAACCCTATGCCCGCCACGATCTGGCAGTCGATGACACCCACACGCTGTACGTCGATGAAAGCGGCTCCCCCGAAGGCTTGCCCGTCGTATTTATCCATGGTGGCCCTGGCTCGGGTTGCGACGCCCAAAGCCGCTGCTACTTCGATCCAAACCTGTACCGAATCGTTACCTTCGACCAACGCGGTTGCGGTCGCTCCACGCCTCGCGCCAGCCTGGAAAACAACACCACGTGGGACCTGGTCGCAGACCTTGAGCGTATCCGCGAACACTTGGGTATCGATAAATGGGTGCTGTTCGGCGGTTCCTGGGGCTCGACCCTGGCGCTGGCCTATGCGCAAACCCACCCCGAGCGCGTACACGGCCTGATCGTGCGCGGCATTTTCCTGGCGCGCCCGCAGGATATTCGCTGGTTCTACCAGGAGGGCGCCAGCCGCCTGTTTCCGGATTACTGGCAGGACTACATTGCGCCGATCCCGGCCGATGAGCGCCACGACATGGTCGCCGCTTACCACAAACGCCTGACCGGCAACGACCAGATCGCCCAGATGCACGCGGCCAAAGCCTGGTCCGGCTGGGAAGGGCGCATGTTGGGCCTGTGCCCGAGCCCGCAGCACGTTGAGCGGTTTTCCGAGCCGCAGCGTGCGCTGTCCATTGCGCGTATTGAATGCCACTACTTCACCAATAACTCCTTCCTGGAGCCCAACCAGCTGATTCGCGACATGCACAAGATCGCTCATCTGCCTGGCGTAATCATCCATGGCCGCTACGATATGATCTGCACGCTGGACAATGCCTGGGACCTGCACCAGGCGTGGCCCAACAGTGAGTTGCAAGTGATTCGCGAAGCCGGCCATGCCGCGTCCGAGCCCGGCATTACCGATGCTTTGGTGCGCGCAACCGGCGAGATGGCACGGCGCCTGCTTGATCTGCCACCAGAAGAAGCATGAAGGGCCTGTTGCAACGGGTGAGTGGCGCCCGAGTCGAGGTCGCGGGCGAAATTGTAGGGGCGATTGATCAGGGTTTGCTGGTGCTGGTGGCCGTTGAGCCTTTAGATACGCAAGAGAGCGCCGACAAACTGTTGCACAAGCTGCTTAACTATCGGGTGTTCAGCGACGACGAAGGCAAGATGAACCTGTCGTTGAAGGACGTCGGCGGCGGTTTGCTGCTGGTCTCGCAGTTCACTCTGGCGGCGGATACCAAAAGCGGGTTGCGGCCGAGCTTCTCCACGGCGGCGCCTCCGGCCGTCGGGGCAGCGCTTTTTGATCACTTGTTGTTACAAGCGCAACAATTGCATGGCAAGGTGGCTTCAGGGCGTTTTGGCGCGGATATGCAGGTGCATTTGGTCAATGATGGCCCTGTGACATTCCTCATACAGACATGAATGGTTCAAAAACGACTTTAATGCCTAAAAACGTACGGTTTCGCTACAAATACTTCGTTGTCCCTGATGCGTTGTACCGCGGGCTACTAGATAATCGCGCGCTACGGGGATCAGCGTTGTTTGGTCCATTTTTGACTTAGGTAGAGACTTGTCCGACGTTCATTGGGGAATCATTTTCACCCAAGGGAGTCGGAACAATGCTCGCCAACCTGGCATATAGATAGCTGGCCGTTGGTTTTTTGATTCGTTTTCGGCGAGGGTTGCTCGTGATTGTTAGTCCCTGTAATGCACCAAAATTGTCTGCCAAACGGTTACGAAACGCACTGGTAACGGGCTCTGCCCTGTTTTGCCTGTTCGGCGCGGGTCAACTGTGGGCATTCAGTCTGGATGATGTGTCGGCCAAAGCTAAAGAGCTGGCCGGGCAAAAATACGAAGCACCGCGCAGCAATCTGCCGAACGAATTTCGCGAAATGAAATTCGCCGATTATCAGAAAATTCGCTTCCGTAACGAAAAAGCCGAGTGGGCCGATCAGAACACGCCGTTCAAGCTGTCCTTCTATCACCAGGGTATGCACTTTGATACGCCGGTGAAAATCAACGAAGTGACTGCCGACAGCGTGCATGAGATCAAGTACGACCCGACGCGTTTCGATTTCGGCGACGTGAAATTTGATCCAAAAGCCACCGAACAACTGGGTTATGCCGGTTTCCGTGTGCTCTACCCGATCAACAAAGACGACAAACAAGACGAAATCATGACCATGCTCGGCGCCAGCTACTTCCGCGTCGTTGGTAAAGGCCAGGCTTATGGCCTGTCCGCGCGTGGCATGGCGATCGACACTGCGTTGCCGTCCGGCGAAGAATTCCCGCGTTTCACCGAGTTCTGGATCGAACGTCCAAAACCGGGTGAAAAACAGCTGGTGATCTTTGCCCTGCTGGACTCGCCACGCGCTACCGGCGCCTACCGCCTGACGCTGCGCCCTGGCACCGACACCATCGTCGACGTCAAGTCGCAGATGTTCCTGCGCGACAAGGTCACCAAACTCGGCGTTGCGCCGTTGACCAGCATGTTCCTGTTCGGCGCGAACCAGCCGTCGAAAGTGCTCAACTACCGTCGTGAGCTGCACGATTCCAGCGGCCTGTCGATTCATGCCGGTAACGGCGAGTGGATCTGGCGCCCACTGAACAATCCAAAACACCTGTCGGTCAGCAACTTCAGCGTCGAGAACCCGCGCGGGTTCGGCCTGCTGCAACGTGGCCGTGACTTCAGCCACTACGAAGACCTCGACGACAACTACGACAAGCGCCCAAGCGCCTGGATCGAGCCTGAAGGTGACTGGGGCAAGGGTTCCGTCGACCTGGTAGAGATTCCGACCGCCGATGAAACCAACGACAACATCGTTGCGTTCTGGAGCCCGGCCGAGTTGCCAAAAGTCGGCGAGCCGCTGGACATCAGCTACCGCCTGCACTGGACCATGGACGAGAAAGCCCTGCACCCGGCTGACAGCGCGTGGGTCAAGCAGACCCTGCGTTCCACCGGTGATGTGAAGCAATCCAACCTGATCCGTCAGCCGGACGGCAGCGTGGCGTACCTGGTGGACTTTGAAGGCCCGTCCCTCAAGAACCTGCCGGCAGACGCCCCGGTGCGCGCTCAGGTGAGTGTCGGTGACAACGCTGAAGTGGTTGAAAACAGCGTGCGTTACAACGAGCACACCAAAGGCTGGCGCTTGACCCTGCGCATGAAAATCAAGGACGCAGGCAAGCCGACCGAAATGCGCGCGGCGCTGGTCGAGGACATCCCGGAGCCAGAACCTGAGGCTGTTTCGACCCAAGTGCTCAAGGCCGACAAGGTTTTGGCCAAGCAGCACGAGAAGCAGGCCAAGAAAGACGCGAAGGACGCAAAAGACGCGAAAGACAAGGAAGATAAGGACGCCAAGCAGCCAGAAGCTGCCCCGGCCACGCCACTCTCTAACCCGGAGCCGGCCAAGACAGAACACGTCCTGACCGAAACCTGGAGCTATCAGTTGCCTGCCGATGAGTAATTCTCAAGCCACGCCAGAGACTCTGTCCGAGTACCTGGCGCACCTCCCGATGACTGCAGAGCAGCGCGCCGAACTGGCGGGCTGCAGCTCTTTCAGTGAGCTGCACGAACGTTTGTCGTCAAAAACCTTCGACGCCCCGACCGACGCTGCCCAAGCGTCGGTCGGCCGTCGGCTGACCCTCAACAGCGCCGAAGAGCTGCAAGAAGCCGAAATGCTCGGGCTCGACGCCAGTGGCCGGGTTTGCCTGAAGGCCACGCCGCCGATCCGTCGGACTAAAGTAGTGCCAGAGCCTTGGCGCACCAACATTCTGGTGCGCGGTTGGCGCCGGATGACCGGTCGCACCAACCCGCCGGCTCCGCCGAAGGATGAACGTGTGTTGCCGGCCGCGCGCTGGCGCACCGTGGGGTCGATTCGTCGCTACATCCTCTTGGTGCTGATGCTCGGCCAAACCATCGTCGCCGGCTGGTACATGAAAGGCATCATGCCGTACCAGGGTTGGTCGCTGGTCGACTTCGACGAGATCCGCAACCAGACGCTGCTGCAAACCGCCACCCAAGTGCTGCCTTACGCGTTGCAAACCAGCATCCTGATCATGTTCGGGATCTTGTTCTGCTGGGTGTCGGCCGGTTTCTGGACCGCGCTGATGGGCTTCCTGGAGTTGCTCACAGGGCACGATAAATACCGTATTTCCGGTAAAAGTGCCGGTGACGAGCCGATCCCGAAAGACGCGCGCACCGCACTGGTGATGCCGATCTGCAACGAAGACGTGCCACGGGTATTTGCCGGTTTGCGCGCCACGTTCGAGTCGGTGGCCGCCACAGGCGACCTCGACCGCTTCGATTTCTTCGTACTCAGCGACAGCAATGACGCCGACATCTGCATCGCCGAACAGCAAGCCTGGCTTGACGTGTGCCGCGAAGCCGGTGGTTTCGGCAAGCTCTTCTATCGCCGCCGTCGCCGTCGCGTCAAACGTAAAAGCGGCAACCTCGACGACTTCTGCCGTCGTTGGGGCGGTGAATACAAGTACATGGTGGTGCTCGACGCCGACAGCGTAATGAGCGGCGAATGCTTGACCAGCCTGGTGCGCTTGATGGAAGCCACACCGGATGCGGGGATTATCCAGACCGCGCCACGGGCGTCGGGCATGGACACTTTGTATGCGCGCATGCAGCAGTTTGCTACCCGTGTTTACGGCCCGCTGTTCACTGCCGGCCTGCACTTCTGGCAGTTGGGTGAATCCCACTACTGGGGCCACAACGCGATCATCCGCATGAAGCCGTTTATCGAGCACTGCGCCCTGGCGCCGTTGCCGGGTAAAGGCGCGTTTGCCGGTTCGATTCTGTCCCACGACTTCGTTGAAGCAGCGCTGATGCGCCGTGCCGGCTGGGGCGTGTGGATTGCCTACGACCTGCCGGGCAGTTACGAAGAACTGCCGCCGAACCTGTTGGACGAACTCAAGCGTGACCGTCGCTGGTGCCACGGCAACCTGATGAACTTCCGCCTGTTCCTGGTCAAGGGCATGCACCCGGTGCACCGTGCGGTGTTCCTGACCGGCGTGATGTCCTACCTGTCGGCGCCGTTGTGGTTCCTGTTCCTGGTGTTGTCCACGGCCTTGCTGGCGGTGAACACGTTGATGGAACCGCAGTACTTCATGGCCCCGCGCCAGTTGTACCCGCTGTGGCCACAATGGCACCCGGACAAGGCGGTGGCGTTGTTCTCCACCACCATCGTGCTGCTGTTCCTGCCCAAGTTGCTGAGCATCATCCTGATCTGGGCCAAGGGCGCGAAAGAGTTCGGTGGCAAGTTCAAGGTAACGCTGTCGATGCTGCTGGAGATGCTTTTCTCCATGCTGCTGGCGCCGGTGCGCATGATCTTCCACACGCGTTTCGTACTGGCCGCGTTCCTCGGCTGGGCCGCGACCTGGAACTCGCCGCAGCGTGACGACGACTCCACGCCGTGGGGCGAGGCGATCAAGCGCCACGGCACGCAGACCTTGCTCGGCTTCTTCTGGGCGCTGCTGGTGGTGTGGTTGAACCCGAGCTTCCTGTGGTGGCTGGTGCCGATCGTCGGTTCGTTGATGCTGTCGATCCCGGTGTCGGTGATTTCCAGCCGGGTCAACCTCGGCCTCAAGTCCCGCGACGAGAGCCTGTTCCTGATTCCTGAGGAATACAATCCGCCGCAAGCCTTGCTCTCGACAGAGAAATACACCCACGAAAACCGCTGGCATGCCTTGCATGACGGGTTTGTGCGTTCGGTGGTCGACCCGCAGCAGAACGCGCTGGCATGTGCCCTGGCGACCTCGCGTCACCGCGAAGCAGAGCCCATCGAGTTCCTGCGCATCGAGCGTGTTCGTCACGCGTTGAAAGTCGGCCCTGCCGGCCTCAACAACGGCGAACGCGTGGCGTTGCTCAGCGACCCGGTGGCACTCGCCCGTCTGCACGAACAGGTGTGGAGCGAGGGGCATGCTGAGTGGCTCGACGCTTGGCGCGCATCGGTCAAGGCCGATCCGCACGCGCCTTTGCTGCCGCTGCAACCGCTGTCATCGCAGGCCCAACCGGCCTGATTCAGACGCCCCCGAGGGTTCACCTCGGGGGTGTTTCAAGCGCTGGTCCTACAGCGTTTTGCACCTCTTCCCTTGATTACCAAGCCCTTGTTATTTCGACACAAAAGACCTTTGTGCGAAGCGTATTGCCGTGCCTGTGACTGGGTTAGCATCGCCCCCCGAAAACTGATTTGCCACGGGGGTTATTCATGATCAAAAGGTATTGTTCGGTATGGCTTATCGGCCTTGTAGCATTGGGTTATGCAGGTTGGCTGAGTGCCGGCGCGCTGGATGACGCCGTTCGACGAGGTGTGCTGAAAGTCGGCACCACGCCCACCTATGTGCCCTTTGAGATGACCGACAAGCAGGGGCGCATCGTCGGCTTCGAGATCGATTTGCTGCAGGCGATGAGCCGTGCCTTGGGCGTCAAGCTTGAACTGGTCGCGGTGCCCTACAGCGAATTGCTGCCGGGGTTGATCGAGAAAAAATTCGACCTGATCGGCAGCGGCATGACGGTCACGCAGGCGCGCAATCTGCAACTGAACTTCAGCGACTCCTTTATCGTGGTCGGCCAAACCGTGCTGCTGCATCCCAGCCTTGCCGGCAAAATTTTCAGTATCGAAGACCTCGACGATGCGGGCTACCGGATCGCGGCCGCCGAGGGCACCACCGGGGAAGCCGCAGCCAAACGTTTTCTCGGGGCGGCTCAGTTGAGCAGTTTCGCCACCGCAGATGAGGCCGTGCGGCAGGTGGCGGAAGGCAAGGCGGATGCATTTGTTAACGATGCGCCCTACAACCTGATCGCCATGACCCGGCCGGAAAACCGCTCACTGTTGTCACTTGAGCAGCCGTTTACCTTTGAGCCGCTGGCGTTCGGCCTGAAAAAAGGCGATTACGACAGCCTTAACTGGATCAATCATTTCCTCAACCAGGTGGCGCAGGACGGGACCTACGATCGCCTGCACGACAAATGGTTTAACGACACCGCCTGGATGGCGGAGATCGACTGGCCGTCATAACTACTTACACATCAATCAATTACCGATTCCTTGCGCTGAAGTGTCTGCCGCCTGCGCTGTTCTGCACCGTTGTGGGGCTTTTCCGACACGCGCCGTTAACATTTACCCGTGAAACCTTTGTGACGGGCATCGAGTGGGTTAGCATCGCACCCCGAATTGGTGCAGCCCTTTTGCGCGCCGACCTTACAAGAATCGTTCAGGGGACTTGATGATGAAAAAGTATCTTTCGACGCTGATGCTCGGCCTTGCCGCGCTGGTTGCCGCAACGGCTTCCCACGCTGGCGCCATCGATGACGCGGTCAAGCGTGGCACGTTGAAAGTCGGCATGGACCCGACCTACATGCCGTTCGAAATGACCGACAAGCGTGGTGAAATCATCGGTTTCGAAGTCGACATCCTCAAGGCCATGGCCAAGTCGATGGGCGTCAAGCTGGAGCTGGTGTCCACCGGTTATGACGGCATCATCCCGGCCTTCCTGACCGGCAAGTTCGACATGATCGGCAGCGGCATGACCCTGACCCAGGAACGCAACCTGCGCCTGAACTTCAGCGAACCGTTCATCGTGGTTGGCCAGACCCTGCTGATTCGCAAAGACCTTGAAGGCACCATCAAGTCCTACAAAGACCTCAATGACGAGAAATATCGCCTGACCTCCAAGCTTGGCACCACCGGTGAAATGGTCGCCAAAAAGCTGATCTCCAAGGCCAAGTACCACGGCTATGACAACGAGCAGGAAGGCGTGCTCGACGTGGTTAACGGTAAGGCTGATGCCTTTGTGTACGACGCGCCGTACAACGTGGTTGCCGAGAAAAAAGTCGGCCTTGGCAAGCTGGTGTTTCTGGACGAACCCTTCACGTTTGAACCGTTGGCGTTCGGCTTGAAGAAAGGCGATTACGACAGCCTCAACTACATCAACAACTTTTTGCACCAGATTCGCAACGACGGCACCTACGATCGCATCCATGACAAGTGGTTCAAGAGCGCCGAGTGGCTCAAGGACATGGAATAAACTCAAGCTACTGCGAGTGAGCGCCCGCCCTTTTTGGATGTTGAGTAATGAAACAGAAAAAAGCCCAGTGGCCCTGGCACCTGCTGACCGTGGTTGTGTTGGTTGGCCTGGCGGGTGCGTTGTACTACGCCACCTCGCTGATGGCCTACGAATGGCGCTGGAACCGCGTGCCGCAATACTTCGCCTACCAGGCTGAAGAGTCCCAGCGCGCCGCCGACATTTCCACCGTGATTGAGTTGGTGCGCAAAGGCGACGTCGCCGACGTCACCCTGCGCAACGACGCCGGCGCAGAGCAAACGCTGAGCGTGGCCAGCAATAGCCTGCAAGTGGCGCGTGGCGATGACGTGGCCGAAGGTGATGTGGTGGGAGTCACCCGACATTGGGCGCTCGGCCCGCTGATGTGGGGTTTGTGGACCACGTTATGGCTGTCGGTGGTCTCCGGCGTGCTGGGCTTGGCGATTGGCTTGGCGACGGGGTTGTGCCGTTTGTCGAGCAACCCGACCTTGCGCGATCTGTCGACGATCTACGTCGAGCTGGTGCGCGGTACGCCGCTATTGGTGCAGATCTTCATCTTCTACTTCTTCATCGGCACGGTCCTTAACCTGTCGCGGGAGTTCGCCGGGGTCGCCGCCTTGTCGCTGTTCACCGGCGCCTACGTGGCGGAAATCGTGCGCGCGGGTGTGCAATCCATCACCCGCGGCCAGAACGAGGCCGCACGCTCGCTGGGCCTGAGTGCCGGCCAGTCGATGCGTCACGTGGTGTTGCCACAAGCCTTCAAACGCGTGTTGCCGCCGCTGGCCGGGCAATTTATCAGCTTGGTCAAAGACACGTCCCTGGTGTCGGTCATCGCGATTACCGAACTGCTCAAAAGTGGCCGCGAAGTGATCACCACCTCGTTTTCGCCGTTTGAAATCCTGTTTTGTGTGGCAGGCCTTTACCTGCTGATCAACCTGCCGCTGTCAAAAATGGCCAGCCGGCTTGAGCGGAGGCTTGCGCAAAGTGATTGAAGTTCGCGACCTGGTAAAAGTCTTCGACACGCGTGGCCACGTGGTGCGCGCGGTAGACCACGTCAGCACACACGTCGCCAAGGGTGAAGTGCTGGTGGTGATCGGCCCATCGGGGTCGGGTAAATCCACCTTTCTGCGCTGCCTTAACGGCTTGGAAGAATTCGACGCAGGCTCGGTCAGCATCGACGGCCTGCAGTTGGCCGACCCGAAAACCGACGTGAACGCCTACCGCCGCGAAGTCGGCATGGTGTTCCAGCACTTCAATTTGTTCCCGCACATGACCGTGCTGGAAAACCTCTGCCTGGCGCAAAAAGTCGTGCGCAAGCGCGGCAAAAAAGAGCGTGAAGCCAAGGCGCTGGCGTTGCTGGAAAAGGTCGGTATTGCACAAAAGGCCAACGAGTTTCCCTCGCGGCTTTCCGGTGGTCAGCAACAACGCGTGGCGATCGCCCGCGCGTTGGCCATGGAACCCAAGGTGATGCTGTTTGACGAGCCGACCTCGGCCCTCGACCCGGAAATGGTCGGCGAAGTACTCGACGTGATGAAGACCCTGGCCCTGGAAGGCATGACCATGGTCTGCGTCACCCACGAAATGGGCTTTGCCCGCGAAGTAGCCGACCGCGTGCTGTTCTTTGATCATGGCAAGTTGCTGGAAGACGCCTCCCCGGCGGCGTTTTTCGACGCCCCCAAAGACCCGAGAGCCCAAGCCTTCCTGCGCCAAGTGCTGTAAAGCGTGCCTGCTCTGCGCTAGAGCCTGAACTTGCCGACCAACGTCTGCAAGTCCAGGCTCAGCCGCGCCAATTGCACGCTGGCCGTTGCCGTTTCTTCGCTGGCGGCGGCGGTTTGTTCCGACACATCCCGCACCTTTAGCACGCTGCGATTAATCTCTTCGGCCACCGCGCTTTGCTGCTCTGCGGCTGCCGCAATCTGTGGGTTCATTTCCTGGATGATCGATACGGTGCGGATAATCGCGGTCAGTGCATCACCTGCATCGCGGCTCAGGTCGACGCTGTAATCGGTCAGGGCGCGGCTGCCGTCCATGATGTCTGCGACCTGCTGGGTGCCGGTCTGCAGCCCCAGAATCAGCCCTTCGATTTCTTCGGCCGCCTCTTGTGTGCGCCGGGCCAGGCTGCGCACTTCATCGGCAACCACCGCAAAACCTTCACCTGCCGGGCCGGCGCGCGCCGCTTCAATGGCGGCGTTGAGGGCCAGCAGGTTGGTCTGCTGCGACACTGATTTGATCACGTCGAGCACGCCGCTGATCTTTTGGCTCTCGTGCTGCAGCGCGATCATCGCTTGGCTGGAGCGCGTCATTTCATGGGCCAGGTGGCCGATCTTATCGATCGCCTGCGCGACGACCTTGTCGCCGACGGTTGCCTGTTGATCCGCCTCATCCGCCGCCACCGATGCCTGTTCGGCGTGCCGGGCGACCTCCTGGGCGGTGGCGAGCATTTGGTTCATCGCCGTAGCAACCTGGTCGGTCTCCTCTTTCTGGTTGTTGATGCCAGCGCGGGTCTGCTCGGTGATCGTCGCCAATTGCCCGGCCGCGCTGGTGATCTGTCGGGCGCTGTCGCCAATGCCGCTGATCAAACTGCGCAGGTTACGTGTCATTTGCCCGATGCTTTGTTGCAACTGGCCGAGTTCATCACGGCGACTCACCTGTGTGTCGTGGCTCAGGTCGCCGTCGGCAATACGATGGGCGGCGCTGAGTACTTCTCGCAGCGGCAGGGCAATCTGCCGGGCGATCCACCACGCGGCCAGCACGCCCAACAACAACGCGGCCGCCGTCACGCTGATCAATAAAGTGCGGGTTTGATCCGCTTCGCTGTCACGCTTGGCGTTCTGGCTCTGGCTCAGCAAAGCGCTTTGCTCGCGTAATCCATTGAGCTGTTGTTCAAACAGGTTTTGCACGGTTTCGGTCTTGAACTGGGCATCCTTGAGCTTGACCAATTGCTCGCGATAACTTGCCTGGTCGGTGTTGAGCTGCGCCGCGTCCACCGGCAGCGCGGTCACCGTGGTTTGCGCCACCTGCAGCGCGTCGAGCGCCTTGGCGACGGCATCGGTATAACTCGCCAGCGATTCGGCGGCCCAGGCCGGGCTTTGAGCGCGATCCTCTGCCTGCTCCATGGTTTGGCGCAGATGCTCAATGGCGTCGAGGGCTGCTTCATCTTGTTGATCGGGTAAGTCGCTGGCGAATTGCGCGAGGGTGTCGCTGGCCTGCAGCGCGGTGCGCTTGAGCGCAGGGCGCAGGCTCTCGCGTTGTTCGACCAGCGGCGGCAGTGCCGCCAGCGCGGCCTTGAAGCCCTCCACCTGGCGCGTCGCCTGTTGAAGTTTCTGCAGGTCGGCCGGGTCGATCAATCTCGTTGAAAGGTCAGCCAGGTGCTGGTCGATCTTTTTGATTTGCGCCGACATTTTGCCCAGACTGTCGGCGTCTGTGAGGGTGCGGTACACAATGCGGTCGGCGCGCAGGGTCTCTGCGTCGACCGCCAACTGCCCGAGGGTGGTGAGGCTGCTGGAACGATACAGAGCAGCGTTTAAAGCGTGCCAGCCTGTTGCTGCGATCATGAAGCTCAAGATCAGCACTTGGGCGAAACCCACGGCGAGTTTGAGGTGGACGCTGGCGTTGGCCAGAAAACCGGTCAGCCGAAACATGGTGAACCTCCAAATCAGAGAGAGCGCTTCTGATGAAACGCTAATTCGATTTGGGGCAATGGCGGGCTGATAACTGCGTAGGAAATTTCACAAGTTGCGCGGTGCGGCGGCCTGGATTGGCCGCCGCAGGGGCATTCAGATACGGAAGCGGCCTACGAGCGTCTGCAAGTAGATGCCCAAGCGCGCCAGTTCTGCACTGGACGCGGCAGTTTCTTCACTGGCCGAAGAGGTCTGTTCAGACACATCACGCACGTTCAGCACGCTGCGGTTGATCTCCTCGGCCACAGCGGTTTGCTCCTCAGCGGCGGTGGCGATCTGCGAGTTCATCGCCTGGATCGCCGAGACCGTGCGGGTGATGTTAGTCAGCGCCTGACCCGCGCGGCGGGTCAGTTCGACGCTGCTTTCAGTGAGGCCACGGCTGTTGTCCATGATCGTCGCCACTTTGTGAGTGCCGCTTTGCAGGCCGACGATCAACTCTTCGATCTCTTCGGTGGACTTCTGCGTGCGCTGGGCGAGGCTGCGCACCTCGTCAGCCACCACCGCAAAACCACGCCCGGCCTCACCGGCACGCGCCGCTTCAATCGCCGCGTTAAGCGCCAGCAAGTTGGTTTGCTGGGCAACCGACTTGATCACGTCGAGCACGCTGCCGATCTTGTCGCTTTCGCGCTGCAAGTGGCCCATGGCTTCGGTCGAGTTGCCGACTTCGGTGGCCAGGCGTTCGATCTGAGCGATGGCCTCACCCACCACCTTGTCGCCTTCGCGGGCTTGTTGGTCTGCGGCCACGGCGGCTTCGGACGCTTCCTCGGCGTTACGCGCCACCTCCTGCACGGTCGCGGTCATTTCATTCATCGCGGTGGCGACCTGGTCGGTCTCGATCTTCTGGCTGTTGACCCCGGCGCTGGTCTGTTCGGTGACCGCTGACAGCTGTTCGGCGGCGCTGGCGATCTGGGTGACGCCGTCGCTGATGCCGCCGATCAACTCGCGCAGGCCCACCGTCATGCTTTGCATGGCGCGTTGCAACTGGCCCAGTTCATCCTGACGTGTGGAGGTCAGGTTTTGGCTCAAGTCGCCGGAGGCCACGCGTTCGGCCACCAGCAGGGTTTGATTCAGCGGCAGGGTGATCTGACGGGTGATGGCCATAGCGGCCACCAAGCCGAAGATCAGCGCCAGTGCGCTGGCCAATAGCAGCAGTTGCTTGGCGTGCGCGACATCCACATCGCGTACGAGCGTTTGCGAAAGGGTGAGTTTTTTGCTGCGGTCGATCAGGATGTCGCCTTGCTCGGCCATCTTTTTTGTGGCCGCGAGGTTGGCGACCTGGGAGTCGCCGAATTGGCTGACGGCTGCGCGGTAGGCTTGTAGGGAAACGCTGGCCTGCTGCAAATTGGTGGCGTATTGCTCGGGCAGTTGGCCGTCAAGCGCGCTGATTTTTGTCAGGGCGTTATCGATGGCGTCCAGCGCCGGCTTTTGCGCTTCGAGCTTGCCGCTGTAGGTGTAACCGCGCACTTGAAACCGCGCTTGCTGGATCAGCTTGCTCAGGTCGACCACGCTGTTGAACTGGGTGACGCTGTCACCCTGCAGCAAGGCTTTTTCAACTTCGCCGACCTTGAGCACCGCATTGTCGGCGGTATCGCCCAGCTTGCTGCGGGCGTTTTCACGGTTGGCGCCAGCCTGGACCATCTCGCTGAACGCGGCTTTGTATTGATCAATCGCGACCAGTTGTTGGTCGACCAGCAAGTTGTCGATTGGCTGATCGATCAGGTCGTCGGCGGTTTTGAGGCTGCTTTCAAGCTTGCTCACCAGCTCGTTGACGGCGGCTGGGCCTTGTTCGCCGCGGCGCATTTCGTAGTCCAGGCGAGCCAGGCGCAGGTCTTTGGTCAGTTCAGTCAGGCTTGAGATATAGCCCAGTTTGTCACCGCGACTTGTCACATTGCCTAACCCGGCCCAGCCGGTGAAAGTGATCATAAGCGTGAGGATCAAAACCAGGCCAAAGCCTACACCCAGCTTGGTTTTGACACTGACATTCCCCAGCTTTTCGGCTAACCGACGATACATGCTGCAACCTCCCTGATACAACGCTTGGACTTATTTCAGGGTTATCGGCCTGGATACACAATTCTGTAGCTGCGCTGTATCCCCGCCATCTGTTTCCAGCCCCAAACCCATCACCGGCATGCAGGACAGTGAACTGGCTGAACCTGGTCAAAACTGTGGGAGGGGGCTTGCTCCCGATGGCGGGGTGTCAGTCAGCACATCTGGCACAGGCATACCGCCATCGGGAGCAAGCCCCCTCCCACAATTGTTCTGTGTGTTAATCAAGCCATCTGTTTCCAACCCCCAAACCGATCACCGGCATTCAGGACAGTGAACTGGCTGAACTCGGTCAAAACTGTGGGAGGGGGCTTGCTCCCGATGGCGGGGTGTCAGTCAGCACATCTGGCACAGGTATACTGCAATCGGGAGCAAGCCCCCTCCCACAATTGTTCTGTGTGTTAATCAGTCCATCTGTTTCCAGCCCCAAACCCATCACCGGCATTTTGGAGAGTGGGCTGGCTGAACTCGGCCAAAACTGTGGGAGGGGGCTTGCTCCCGATGGCGGGGTGTCAGTCAGCACATCTGGCACAGGCATACTGCAATCGGGAGCAAGCCCCCTCCCACAATTGTTCTGTGTGTTAATCAGGCCATTTGTTTCCAGCCCCCAAACCCATCACTGGCATTTTGGAGAGTGGGCTGGCTGAACTCGGCCAAAACTGTGGGAGGGGGCTTGCTCCCGATGGCGGCGGGTCAGTCAGCACATCTGGCACAGGCATACCGCAATCGGGAGCAGGCCCCCTCCCACAATTGTTCTGTGTGTTAATCAGGCCATTTGTTTCCAGCCCCCAAACCTACCACCGGCAATTTGGAGAGTGGACTGGCTGAACTCGGTCAAAACTGTGGGAGGGGGCTTGCTCCCGATGGCGGGGTGTCAGTCAGCACATCTGGCAGAGGCATACTGCAATCGGGAGCAAGCCCCCTCCCACAATTGTTCTGTGTTAATCAGGCCATCTGTTTCCAGCCCCAAACCCATCACCGGCATGTTGGAGAGTGGGCCGGCTGAACCTGGTCAAAACTGTGGGAGGGGGCTTGCTCCCGATGGCGGCGGGTCGTCAGTACATCTGGCACAGGCATACTGCAATCGGGAGCAAGCTCCCTTCCGCAGGTTAGAACAGGCGGGCGAGCAGGGCGGTTACGGCGGTTTCGACGCGCAGGATGCGCGCGCCCAATTGCACGGGCTGCATGCCGGCCTTGGCCAGCAACTCTACTTCGTAGGGAATCCAGCCACCTTCCGGGCCGATGGCCAGGGTGATCGGTTCATTCAGCCCACGCGGGCAAGCCGGGTAATCACCGGGGTGGCCGATCAGGCCGAGGGTGCCTTCGGTCATTGCCGGCAGGCGATCTTCAACAAACGGCTTGAAGCGTTTTTCGATGACGATTTCCGGCAGCAGCGTGTCACGCGACTGCTCCAAACCCAAAATCAGTTGCTCGCGGATCGCCTCGGGCTCCAGAAACGGCGTTTGCCAAAAGCTCTTTTCCACACGGTAGCTGTTGAGCAGCACCACCTTCGGTACGCCCATCGCCGCCACGGTTTGCAGCACGCGGCGCAGCATCTTCGGGCGCGGCAGGGCCAGCAGCAGGGTCAGCGGGAGCTTGGCCGGCGGCGGCTGGTCGAGGCGCACTTGCAGCTCGGCCTCAGACGCTTCCAGGCGCAGCACTTGCGCAGTGCCCATCAACCCGCCAATGCGGCCGACGCGCAGGCTGTCGCCGACCGCCGCGCGGTGAACTTCCTGCATATGCACCAGGCGCCGATCACGCAGAACCACCCGGTCGGCCGCGATAAAGTCGGCCTCCTCAAGCAGCAGCAGGTTCACGGCTGGGTCGCTGGCGGCTGGTCGTCCGGGCCTGGGTCGGCATCGGCGGGTTGGTCATCGGGGTGTTCGCCACGCTTGCTGATCAAACCGCTGAACAGGATGCCGATCTCGAACAGCATCCACATCGGCACGGCCAGCAGGGTCTGCGAGAAGATGTCCGGCGGCGTAAGGATCATGCCGACCACGAAGCAGCCGATGATCACGTACGGGCGGATTTTTTTCAGGTACTTGACGTCGACCACGCCGATCCATACCAGCAGCACCACGGCCACCGGGATTTCGAAGGCCACGCCAAAGGCGAAGAACAACGTCATCACGAAGTCGAGGTAGCTGGTGATGTCGGTCATCATTTCCACGCCGGCCGGGGTGGCGGCGGCGAAAAATTTGAAGATCAGCGGGAACACCAGGAAGTACGCGAAGGCCATGCCGGTGTAGAACAGCAGGATGCTCGACACCAGCAATGGCACGGCGATGCGTTTTTCATGCTTGTACAAACCCGGTGCGATAAAACCCCAGATCTGGTGCAGGATCACCGGGATCGCCAGGAACAGCGAGACCATCATCGTCAGCTTCAGCGGCGTCAGGAACGGCGACGACACGTCGGTGGCAATCATCGTCGCACCGGCCGGCAGGTACTGGCGCAGCGGCGTGGAGACGAAGGTGTAGATCTGCTGGGTAAAGGCAAACAACCCGGCAAATATGATGAAGATCGCCGCGATACAGCGCAGCAGGCGAGTGCGCAGCTCGGTGAGGTGCGAGACCAGTGGCATGTGCTGGTCGTTTTCCGGTTTATCAGCGCTCATGGGGCTCGCGGCGGCAATGTAGGGTCATGGGGAGCGGGCGGCGCGATAGGCGTCGGCGCTGGCTCTGTCGGGGCGGGTGCGGGCGGTGCCGGCGGCTGTTCCGCCACCGGTAAAACCTCGGCCACCGGAGGCGGCGCGATGCTGTGCTCGGCGACTGGCGCGGCCGATTTGCCTGGCTCATTCACCGGGGACAGAATTTTGCGCGCTTCCTGCTCCAACGAAAGGATATGTTCGTTGTGCAACTGGCGGCGAATATCGTCGGCGCCGATTTCCCGTTCAACTTCATCCTTGATGGCGTTGAAACTGCGTTTCAGGCGCCCGATCCACAAGCCGGCGGTGCGCGCGGCACCGGGCAGGCGTTCCGGCCCCAGCACCAGCAGGGCGACGAGGCCGACAAGCAGCAGTTCAGAGAAGCTGATACCAAACATTAGTCAGTGCTCACGAGTCTTTGCGGGTCGGCTCTTGGACTTTTTCAGCCTGTACGTCAAAGGTGCGACGCTCGGGGATCGGCTGGGTGGCCTGCGGGTGCACTGGCTGCACCGGCGGCGCCGGGTTAACGACGGGGTTAACCACCGGGTCGGCGGGTTTTTCGTCGTCGTTCATGGCTTTACGAAAGCCCTTGATCGATTCGCCCACGTCGGTGCCGAGGTTCTTGAGTTTTTTGGTGCCGAACACCAGAACAACCACCACCAGAATGACGATCCAGTGTTTCCAGTCAAAAATGCCCATGCTGCAATTCCTCTGTGAAAGTTATTCAGGCGGACGGGCGCGAGGCCTTTTCGGCATGCCCGGACAAGCCGAAGCGGCGGTCCAGTTCATCCAGCACTGCCTGCGGATGCTGCCCCAGTTGGGCGAGCATGACCAGACTGTGGAACCATAAATCGGCGGTTTCGTAGATGACATCGCTGCAGTCGCCGCTGATCTGAGCGTCTTTGGCGGCGATGATCGTTTCGACGGATTCTTCGCCGAGTTTTTCCAGAATTTTGTTCAGGCCCTTGTGGTACAGGCTGGCGACATAAGAGCTGTCGGCGTCCGCGCCCTTGCGGTCTTCCAGCACCTGGGCCACACGGTTCAGGGTATCGCTCATGTTCAATGTCCTGCCGAATAAATGGCGTGCGGGTCTTTGAGCACCGGTTCGACTACCTTCCACTCGCCGTTCTCGAACACGCGGTAGAAGCAGCTGTGACGCCCTGTGTGACAGGCGATGTCGCCGATTTGTTCGACCTTGAGAATCACCACATCGGCGTCGCAGTCGATACGCATCTCGTGCAGGGTTTGCACGTGCCCGGACTCTTCGCCCTTGCGCCACAGTTTGCCACGTGAGCGTGACCAGTAAATGGCGCGCTGCTCAGTGGCGGTGAGGCTCAGGGCCTCGCGGTTCATCCAGGCCATCATCAGCACGCGCCCGGTCTTGTAGTCCTGGGCAATGGCCGGCACCAGGCCGTCACTGTCCCACTTGATCTCGTCCAGCCAGTCTTTCATGTTCGGCTCCGGCAATTTGCGACAGTGTATAACCGGATCGGCTATCGACGCACGATCAGATAAACACCCACGGCGACCATGATCCCGGCCGGCCAGTGGCCCAATTGGTTCAGCGGCCCACCGATGGCCAGCATCACGCCGCCGACCAGATGCGCGGCGCCGAGCAGGCGCAGGAACCAATCGTCCTTGCGCTTCTGCCAGGGCGGCGCGGGGTCTTTGGCGTGCGGCTGGGACATGCGCTCCAGCAAGTCGCGGGTCATGTTGGCCAGGTGCGGCAGTTGTTCGACTTGGCTTTGCAGGTTGCCCAGCAGGGTTTTCGGGCTGACGCGTTCGCGCATCCAGCGTTCGAGGAACGGCTGGGCGGTGGTCCACAGGTCGAGGTCCGGGTACAGCTGGCGGCCCAGGCCTTCGATGTTGAGCAGGGTTTTTTGCAACAGAACCAGCTGCGGCTGCACTTCCATATTGAAGCGCCGCGCGGTCTGGAACAGGCGCATCAGCACCTGACCGAATGAAATATCTTTTAACGGTTTTTCGAAGATCGGCTCGCACACGGTGCGGATCGCCGCTTCGAATTCGTTGAGTTTGGTTTCAGCCGGCACCCAACCCGAATCAATGTGTAATTGCGCAACGCGGCGGTAGTCGCGCTTGAAGAAGGCAAACAGGTTGCGTGCCAGGTAATCCTGGTCTTCCGGGGTCAGGCTGCCGACGATGCCACAGTCGATCGCGATGTACTGCGGGCTCCACGGGTTAACGGTGCTGACAAAAATGTTGCCCGGGTGCATGTCGGCGTGGAAGAAACTGTCGCGGAACACTTGGGTGAAGAAAATCTCGACGCCGCGTTCGGCAAGCATTTTCATGTCGGTGCGCTGGTCGGCCAGGGTCGCGAGGTCGGTAACCTGCACGCCGTAGATACGCTCCATCACCAGCACTTTGGGGCGGCACCAGTCCCAATACACTTGCGGCACGTACAGCAATTGCGAGCCTTCAAAGTTGCGCTTGAGCTGGCTGGCGTTGGCCGCTTCGCGCAGCAGGTCGAGTTCGTCGTAGATGGTTTTTTCGTAGTCGGCAACCACGTCCACCGGGTGCAGCAGGCGCGCGTCGGCGGAGAAACGCTCGGCGGCGCGGGCAAGAATAAACAGCCACGCCAGGTCCTGGCCGATGATCGGCTTGAGGCCGGGGCGAATCACCTTCACCACCACTTCTTCGCCGGTCTTGAGCTGCGCCGCATGCACTTGCGCCACCGAGGCCGAGGCCAGCGGGGCAACGTCGAAACGGCTGAACACTTCGCTGATTTTCTTGCCCAGCTGCTCTTCGATCAGCTTCATCGACTGCTGCGAGTCAAACGGCGGCACGCGGTCCTGCAACAGCATCAGCTCGTCGGCGATGTCTTCGGGCAGCAAGTCGCGGCGGGTCGAGAGGATCTGGCCGAACTTGATAAAAATCGGCCCAAGGTCCTGCAACGCCAGGCGCACGCGTGCACCACGGCTCAGCGTCAGCGTTTTGCGCGGCAACCAGCGCCACGGCAGCACATAGCGCACCGCCAGCAGGAACCACGGCAAGGGCAGGGCGAACAGCAGGTCATCAAGGCGGTAGCGAATTACCACGCGCTGGATACGAAACAAACGGCGGACGGCGAGCAGCTTCATGCGTTATCGCTTGGATCAAGGGAACGGCTCAAGCGCTCGAAGCGGGCCTCAAGGCGTTCCAGGTCGATTTTGGCCTTGTCGAGTTCACGAAAGCGCGCTTGCGCTTCGCGTTCTCCGACCAGGGTGCGCGATTCTTCGCTCAGGTATTCGGCGAGGTTCTGGTTGAGGCTGGCGAACCCTTGCTGGTACCAGCGCGCGCGGCTGCGCAGGTGGCCGCTGATCAGCTGGGTGGCCACGGGGCCGAGCCAGCGCGACAGCTCGTATTCCCAATCCAGTTCCAGGTCTTGCAGCACGGCGGCCAATTCCATCAGCACCGCGCTGTCGCCTTCCAGCGCCACTTCGGGGCTGTGCAGGATGGCGGTTTTGTTGCGGCTCAGCGCCAGGTGCAGCAGGCTTGAAGCCGGCGCGCGCAGGGTGCAGTCGGCCTCGGCGGCCCATTGGGTCGCGAGCAGCAGGCCTTCCTCGCTGGGCAGAATAAACAGCTGCAAGGCGGGGCTTGTGCAGTCGACGGCAATGATTTTGCCATTCAAGTGCGCCAGCCGCGCCAGGGCGGTGCTGTCCAGGCGCAGCACACGGTTGAGGCCGTGTTCTACGCTGGCGAGGAGGCCTGCGAACAGCATCAGGGTTTGATGCCGCGGTGCAGGGCGACAATGCCCGAGGTCATGTTGTGGTAGGTCACGCGGTCAAAACCGGCCTCTACCATCATCGACTTCAAGGTTTCCTGGTTGGGGTGCATGCGGATCGATTCGGCGAGGTAGCGGTAGCTCTCGGCGTCATTGGTGATCAGCTTGCCCATCAACGGCATGAAGGCGAACGAGTAAGTGTCGTAGACCTTGGACATCAGCGCGTTGGTCGGCTTGGAGAACTCCAGTACCAACAGGCGGCCACCCGGCTTGAGCACGCGCAGCATCGAGCGGATCGCGTCCTCTTTGTGGGTGACGTTGCGCAGGCCGAAGGCGATGGTCACGCAGTCAAAATGGTTGTCCGGGAACGGCAGCTTTTCAGCGTCGGCCTGGACGAATTCGATATTGCCGGCCACGCCTTTATCCAGCAGGCGGTCGCGGCCGACCTTGAGCATCGAGCCGTTGATGTCCGCCAGCACGACCTGGCCGGTTGGGCCGACGAGTTTGGAAAACTTGGCGGCCAGATCGCCCGTACCGCCGGCAATATCCAGCACGCGGTTGCCGGTGCGTACGCCCGACAGTTCGATAGTGAAACGCTTCCACAGGCGGTGCATGCCGCCCGACAGCACGTCGTTCATCAGGTCGTACTTGGCGGCTACGGAATGAAACACCTCAGCGACTTTTTCCGCTTTCTGGCTTTCCGGAACGTTCTTGAAGCCGAAGTGAGTGGTGGGTTCGGCATCGCTGCCTTTGCGCTGATCAGTCATATCGCTGTCACCAAAAGAGAATGCGCCACATGATAATCCCCAAGGCCTGCTTTGTCTTGGCAAGGCTGAAGGTAAGATAGACGGTCACCGAGGTTTTTTGCCGCATGGCAGGTGTTCCAGTCGCTATAAAGAGGAGTCATTGTAATGGCGCGTATTACGGTTGAACGTGCGCATACCTTGGGCAAAGCAGGCGCACGCGCGAAGGCCGAGAAGTTGGCGAGCAAACTCAAGGAACGATATGGCCTTGAGCCCTCGTGGTCGGGCGATACCTTGGACCTTAAACGCTCGGGGGTTAAGGGCACGGTATTGGTCGCCGAAGACTCACTGCGTATTGAGGTTGAATTGGGCCTGTTGATGTCGGCCATGAGTGGCACCCTCAAGTCCGAAATCGAGAAAGCCCTGGATAAGGCACTGGCCTGACCGGCGTGCGCTTAGGGTGCCGATTCTAATTTTTCAGCCTGGGTTGTGCCCAAGCCCTCAACTTCTGTGGGCCGTTGCTCCAGCCCATTTTGAGTGAGGTGCACCATGGCCAAGGTTATGCTGAAGAAAAAAATCGACGTTCAATCCGCCCCCTGAGTGACGTTAAAAGCCATGCTTGAAAGATCTGGCTGGCAGGGCTTGGCGCCTATGCCAAGGTCGGCAGCTAAGGCCGCGATTACTTCAAAGAGCTCGCTATGGCGGTTCAACATGTTGAAAGTAAAGGCAAAAAAGTTGTAGTTGAACAACTTGATGCCGCCAACAGTCAGATTGATCAAGTAAAGAGTAATGTCTCAAGCATCAAAGGCGTGGTTGAAGTTCAACTGGATAAAGTTGAGCGCGCTTTTGACACGCGTGTTGCCAGTGCCTTGAATCGGATTGGCATTGCGTCTAAACATGATGTTGAGACACTCTCTGCTAAGCTCGAAGAGCTGACGGCATTGCTGGAACGTGTCGCGCGTAAACACTAAGGAGACATCCGGATGGCTGTTAAAAAGACTACTCAGAAAGAAAGCAGCTCGTGGGTCGGGGAAGTTGAAAAATATTCCCGCAAGATCTGGCTTGCTGGTTTAGGCGTGTACTCGAAGGTTAGCAGTGACGGCGGTAAATACTTCGAGACCTTGGTCAAGGACGGCGAGAAGGCCGAGAAGTTGACCAAGAGTACAGTGGGTAAAAAAGTTGATGCGGCCAAGGCAACTGCCGGTTCTGCCAAGTCGAGCCTTTCTGACACGTGGGGCAAGTTGGAAGAAACGTTCGACAAACGCTTCAACAATGCCATTTCACGACTCGGTGTACCGAGCAAGGCTGAACTGAAGACGCTGCACAGCAAGGTCGATACCCTGACCAGGCAAATCGAAAAACTCACTGGCGCCAAAGCGGCACCGGTTAAAACGGCGGCGGCTAAACCTGCTGCCAAGCCTGTCGCTAAAACCGCAGCTGCCAAACCTGCCGCGAAAACGGCGGCCAAGCCTTTGGTTAAAGCGGCTGCAAAACCAGCGGTCAAGGCTGTGGCAAAAGCGGCGGCAAAACCTGCCGCCAAAACTGCAGCTGCCAAGCCCGCGGCCAAGCCAGTGGCGGCTAAAGCTGCTGCCAAGCCAGCGGCTAAACCTGCAGCCAAGGCGGCTGCGAAACCCGCGGCTAAAACCGCAGCGGCCAAGCCTGCTGCAGCAAAACCTGTTGCAGCAAAACCTGCAGCGGCCAAGCCAGCGGCAAAACCTGCCGCAGCGAAGAAGCCAGCCGCCAAAAAGCCTGCTGCTGCGGCCAAGCCTGCAACCACAGCGCCGGCGGCTTCAACAGCCAACTCGGCTTCCGCGCCGACACACGCTGGTGCTACCCCGACGGCATCGCCGGTAACCCCGACGCCATCCAGTCAGTCCTGATTTTTTCAGGCTACAAAAAATGCCCGGCCTGCAGAGGTCGGGCATTTTTTCGCCCGCAGAATGCGTTCAAATGTGGGAGCGGGCTTGCTCGCGAAATTTTTTCGCAAACGGGTCAATGATTGGCCACGCGACAGGGCATTCAAGCAGATGAGATTAGTAAACGCCCTCTAAACAGCAAGAAGCCTGCGCTAGAGCATCAGCCGCACGACCGACTGATTCGGGTCGCGGGTTTTGCCGGCCGCTTTGAGTTCGGCCAGATAATCGGCCCACAGCGCTTCCTGGCGCACGGCCAGTTGGTAGAGGTAGTCCCAAGTGAACAAGCCGCTGTCATGCCCGTCGTCAAAGGTTAATTTCAGTGCGTACTGACCGGCCGGTTCTATCTTGACCAAGCGTACGTTGAGCTTGCCGAATTGCAGGATAGGTTTGCCGTGGCCCTGAACCTCGGCGGAAGGCGAATGCACGCGCAGCAGTTCGGCAGGCAGCTGGTAGACCTCGTCGGGCCCGTAGGTGAGCCCGAGGGTGTTGGAGGTTTTGTGCAGGTTTACAGCAGTGGGGAATTTCGACATTGCAGATGATCCTGAAGGAACCGGCTCAAAAATGTGGGAGCGGGCTTGCTCGCGAATACGGTGTGTCAGTCAGCACCTCTGATACTGATACAGCGCATTCGCGAGCAAGCCCGCTCCCACAGTAAAGCAAAGCGGCCCTGAGTGAGGCTTACAGGATGTAACGCGACAGGTCTTCGTTCTGCGCCAATTCGCCCAAGTGGCTGTTGACGTAGTCGGCGTCGATTTTGATCGCTTCGCCATTTTGCGAACCGGCCATGTCACCGGCGCTGAACGACACTTCCTCAAGCAGGCGCTCAAGCAAGGTGTGCAGGCGGCGGGCACCGATGTTCTCGGTTTTCTCGTTAACCTGCCAGGCGATCTCGGCCAGACGCTTGATGCCGTCCGGCAGGAACTCGATGGCCAGGCCTTCGGTTTTCAGCAGCTCACGGTACTGCTCGGTGAGCGAGGCGTGCGGTTCGCTGAGGATGCGCTCGAAGTCGCCCGGGGTCAGCGCCTTGAGTTCCACGCGAATCGGCAGGCGGCCTTGCAGCTCCGGCACCAAATCGCTTGGCTTGCTCAGGTGGAACGCGCCAGAGGCGATAAACAGGATGTGGTCGGTCTTGACCATGCCCAGCTTGGTGTTCACCGTGCAGCCTTCGATCAGCGGCAGCAGGTCGCGCTGTACACCCTCGCGCGACACGTCGACACCGCCGGAATTACCGCGCTTGGCCACCTTGTCGATCTCATCGATAAACACGATGCCGTGTTGCTCGACGGCTTCCAGCGCCTTGGCCTTCAGCTCTTCGTCATTGACCAGGCGCCCGGCTTCTTCGTCACGCACCAGTTTCAGCGCGTCCTTGACCTTGAGCTTGCGGCTTTTCTTCTTGCCCTTGCCCATGTTGGCGAACAGGTTCTGCAACTGGCTGGTCATTTCTTCCATGCCGGGCGGCGCGGAGATGTCGACGCCGGACACTTCGGCGACTTCGATCTCGATTTCCTTGTCGTCCAGCTGGCCTTCGCGCAGGCGCTTGCGGAACAGCTGACGTGTGTTGGAATCGGAGGCCGGTGCGGCGTCTTCGTTAAACCCCATGCGCGCCGGTGGCAGCAGGGCGTCAAGGATGCGTTCTTCGGCGGCGTCTTCGGCGCGGTGGCTGACCTTGGTCATTTCCTGTTCGCGCAGCAGCTTCAGGGCAGCGTCGGCCAGGTCGCGAATGATCGACTCGACGTCGCGGCCTACATAGCCCACTTCGGTGAACTTGGTGGCTTCGACCTTGATGAACGGGGCGTTGGCCAGCTTGGCCAGGCGCCGCGCGATCTCGGTTTTACCGACGCCGGTAGGGCCGATCATCAGGATGTTTTTCGGGGTTACTTCAACGCGCAGTTCTTCCGGCAGTTGCATCCGGCGCCAGCGGTTACGCAGCGCGATGGCAACGGCGCGCTTGGCATCGTCCTGGCCGATGATATGGCGATTAAGTTCATGGACGATTTCGCGGGGAGTCATGGACATAGTGTTTGGCGGCCTCAAGCGCAAATAAGCCTACGGCTTACTCGGCGAGGTCCTGCTCCTCAATGGTCAGATTGTGGTTGGTGAACACGCAAATGTCGCCAGCGATGCCCAAGGCAGTCTCGACGATTTCGCGGGCCGACAGGTCGGTTTTCTTCAACAGTGCGCTGGCCGCAGCTTGCGCGTAACCACCGCCGGAGCCCATGGCGATCAGGCCGTTTTCCGGCTCAACCACGTCACCGTTGCCGGTGATGATCAGGGACGCGTCTTTGTTGGCGACCGCGAGCATGGCTTCGAGGCGGCTGAGTGAGCGGTCGGTGCGCCATTCTTTGGCGAGTTCGACGGCAGCGCGAACCAAGTGGCCCTGGTGTTTTTCCAGCTGACCTTCGAAGCGCTCGAACAGGGTGAATGCGTCGGCAGTGGCGCCGGCAAAGCCCGCAAGCACCTGGCCGTGGTACAGGCGGCGCACTTTTTTGGCGTTGCCTTTCATCACGGTGTTGCCAAGGGAAACCTGGCCGTCGCCGCCCATGACGACTTTGCCGTGGCGACGTACTGAAACGATGGTGGTCAAGGGGAGAGTCTCCACGCAGCGGGGCGAAAATGCCCTGATGGAAACTGATATGGGGGTACTGAGGGGGATTTCAACCGTAGGACGGGAGCGGGTTTACGCGGCTGACACTCTTTTCAGAGCAGCCCAAAACCAACTGTGGGAGGGAGCTTGCTCCCGATGGCGGTGTGTCAGTCACTGAAAATAGTGACTGATTTACGGCTATCGGGAGCAAGCCCCCTCCCACATGTGTACCTGTTTTAGCCTGAATCAGCGGCTCTGGCGTTGTTGTAACAACAGGTTACTAAACCCTGCGCCCGCCAGTTGTTTCTGCGCCACCGTCAACTGCTCGCGGTTGCTGAACGGCCCTACCAACACGCGATACCAGGTCGCTTCCTTGACCGTGCCGGACTCCACCGTCACCGCCTGGCCCAACAGAATGATCTGCGCCCGCACGCGATCCGCATCCGCCTGTTTTGGGAACGAACCCGCCTGCAGGAAGAACTTGGTCACCGGTGCCGCCTTGGTGGCCGCAACCGGCGGCGCTGGCGGCGGGGTGATCCCGGCCAACGCAGCTTGCGCCCGCGCGGTGTCGATTTTCGCAGCTTCGGCTGGCGTTACCGGGGTGGTCGGCACTTGCGGCGTCGGCAGGGTTTTCTCCGGCACGGCGTCCGGCGGCACGATCACTTCCGATTCCGGCAGCAACGTGTAGAAGTCGTATTTTGGCTTCACCGGAGCGGTCGGGCTAGGCGCCGTCTTGTTGGCTTCGGCCATTTTGCTGGCCTTCTGCTGCTCTTGCTTGACGCGTTTGACGTCATCGCCCTTGCCCGGCTCCAGCTTCATCAGAATCACTACAAACGCACCGACCGCCAGGCCGATGGCCATCCACAGCCAGCCTGGAATAGGCTTCTTTGCCGGTGCCTGGTAGCGGCTGGCGCCGCGCTTGGGTGCAGGTTTTTTCTTGGCAGCCAACTTACATACGCTCCAGAGTTTCCAGGCCTAACAGTTCCAGGCCTTGCTTGAGGGTCCGTCCAGCCAGTGCGGCGAGGCGCAGGCGACTTTGCTTCTGGGCTTCGTCGTCGGCGGTGAGGATCGGGCAGTTCTCGTAGAAGCTCGAGAACAAACCCGCCACTTCGTACAAATAGGTGCAGAGGATATGCGGCGTGCCTTTCTCGCTGACGCTGTTCAGCACTTCGCCGAACTGCGCGAGTTTGGCCGCCAGCTCCTGTTCATGTGGCGCTTCAAGGTTGATCTGGCCCTGGACTTCGCTGAAGTCCTTGCCCAGCTTGCGGAACACACCGGCCACGCGGGTGTACGCGTACAGCAGGTACGGCGCGGTGTTGCCTTCAAAATTGAGCATCAGTTCGAAGTTGAAGCTGTAGTCGCTGGTGCGGTGCTTGGACAGGTCGGCGTATTTCACCGCGCCAATCCCCACTACACGGGCGATGTTGCGCAGGTCGGCCTCGGCCAGTTCCGGGTTCTTTTCCTTGACCAGGTTGTAGGCACGTTCCTGGGCTTCGTTCAGCAGGTCGATGAGCTTCACGGTGCCGCCGTCGCGGGTTTTGAACGGGCGGCCGTCGGCGCCGTTCATGGTGCCGAAACCCATGTGTTCCATGTGCATCGGGTGGGTGACGAAACCCGCGCGACGTGCCACTTCGAACACTTGCTGGAAGTGCAGGGCCTGGCGCTGGTCGACAAAATACAGCGCGCGATCCGCCTTGAGCACGCCACTGCGGTAGCGCACGGCCGCCAGGTCGGTGGTGGCGTAGAGGTAACCGCCATCGGCCTTGACGATGATCACCGGCAGCGGCTCGCCGTCGGCATTCTTGAATTCTTCGAGGAACACGCACTGCGCGCCGTTGCTCTCGACCAACAGGCCTTTGGCCTTGAGGTCGTTGACCACGTTGATCAGGTCGTCGTTGTAGGCGCTTTCGCCCATCACGTCGGCCATGCTCAATTTAACGTTGAGCAGTTGGTAGATTTCCTGGCAGTGCGACAGCGAGATCTCGCGGAAGCGGCCCCACAGCGCCAGGCATTCGGCGTCACCGGCTTGCAGCTTGACCACCAGGCCACGCGCGCGTTCGGCGAATTCTGCGGAGTCGTCGAAGCGCTTCTTCGCGGCGCGGTAGAAGTTTTCGAGGTCGGCCAGTTCGTTGCTGGTGATCGGGTTTTCCTGCAGGTAAGCCATCAACATGCCGAACTGGGTGCCCCAGTCGCCCACATGGTTTTGACGGATCACGGTATCGCCAAGGAACTCCAGCATCCGCGCCACACCGTCGCCAATGATGGTCGAGCGCAGGTGGCCCACATGCATCTCTTTGGCCAGGTTGGGTGCCGACAGGTCAACGACCACGCGCTGCAACGGGCCGGCCTTGCGCACGCCGATGTTGGCGTCGGCCAGGGCCGCGTCCAGGCGCGACGCCAGGGCTTGGGTGTTCTGAAAGAAGTTGATGAAGCCAGGGCCGGCGATCTCGGCCTTGGTGACGCTCTCGTCAGCAGGCAGCGCAGCGATGATTTTCTCGGCCAGGTCGCGTGGCTTCAGGCCTGCCGGCTTGGCCAACATCATCGCGATGTTGCTGGCGAAGTCGCCGTGGGTCTTGTCGCGGGTGTTTTCCACCTGGATCGCCGGCGTCAGGCCTTCAGGCAACACACCTTCATTGACGAGTTGGGTGATGGCTTGTTGGATCAGCTGGCGAATGGTGTCTTTCATGGTGTTCTCTTTCGGCCGCAAGCGGCGGCGCGCAATGCGCAGGTGGAAAAGCTCGGCATTATCCGTGGCGAGGGCGGGCTTGCCAACCTTCGCGGGACCTGTGGCCGGGCTTAATACAAATCTACCGGGTCTACATCCAGCGACCATCGCACTTGCCGGCCGCTGGGCATTTGCTCCAGGGCAAGCAACCAGCTACTTAACAGCCGATGCAGCGGTGCGCGCGAGGTGGCCTGCAACAGTAGCTGAGCGCGATAACGCCCGGCACGGCGCTCCATGGGCGCGGGCACCGGGCCGAGCAGTTCGATGCCGTTCAGACCCAATTCGCCGAGCAAACGTTCGGCCGCGCTGCATGCCTCATCCAAAAAACTTTCGGCCTGCCCCGGTTTGTGGGCTTCGGCGCGCAGCAACGCCAAGTGCGCAAACGGCGGCAACCCGGCCGAGCGGCGCTCGCTCAACGCCTGTTCGGCGAAGGCGAAGTAGCCTTGCTCGGTCAACTGAATCAACAGCGGGTGGTCGGCCAGGTGCGTCTGGATAATCACCTTGCCCGGCTCTTCGGCCCGCCCGGCACGGCCTGCGACCTGTACGATCAACTGCGCCATGCGCTCGCTGGCGCGAAAATCCCCGGAGAACAAGCCACCGTCCGCGTCGAGGATCGACACCAGCGTTACCCGGGGGAAGTGGTGCCCTTTGGCAAGCATCTGCGTGCCCACCAGGATGCACGGTTGGCCCTTCTGAATGGTCGCGAACAGCTGGTTCATTGCGTCTTTACGCGAGGTGCTGTCGCGGTCGACCCGCAGCACCGGGTAATCCGGGAACAGAATGCCCAGGCGTTCCTCGGCGCGCTCGGTGCCGGCACCCACCGGGCGCAGGTCGACTTTGCCGCATTGCGGGCAGTGGCGCGGCACCCGCTCCACGTGGCCGCAGTGGTGGCAGCGCAACTCGCCATGACGCTGATGCACGGTCATCCGCGCATCGCAGCGTTCACACTCAGACATCCAGCCGCAATCGTGGCACAGCAGCGTCGGCGCAAACCCGCGGCGGTTGAGAAACACCAATACTTGCTGGCCGGCGGCGAGGGTCTGGCCGATGGCTTGCTGCATCGGCCCGGAAATACCGCTGTCCAGCGGGCGGCTTTTTACGTCCAGGCGCAGGAAGCGGGGTTGCTTGGCGCCCCCTGCGCGCTCATTCAGGCGCAGCAGCCCATAACGCCCGGTGTAGGCGTTGTGCAGGCTTTCGAGGGACGGCGTGGCCGAGCCCAGCACAATCGGAATGTCTTCCTGGCGCGCGCGCACCAGCGCCAGGTCGCGGGCGTGGTAGCGCAAGCCTTCTTGCTGTTTATAGGAGCCGTCATGCTCCTCGTCGATGATGATCAGCCCGGGGTTCTTCATTGGCGTAAACAGCGCCGAACGGGTGCCGATAATAATGTCGGCGTCGCCGTCACGCGCCGCCAGCCAAGACTCCAGGCGTTCCCGGTCGTTGACCGCCGAGTGCACCAGGGCGATGCGCGCGTTGAAACGCTGTTCGAAACGCGCCAGGGTTTGCGGGCCGAGGTTGATCTCGGGGATCAGCACCAGTGCCTGTTTGCCAGCCTGCAGGGTTTCGCGGATAAGCTGCAAATACACTTCGGTTTTGCCGCTGCCGGTGACACCCGCCAACAGGAACGCGTGGAAGCTGTCGAAACCCGCACGGATCGCCTCATAGGCAGCGCGTTGCTCGGGGTTGAGCGGCAACTCCGGCTGAGCCAGCCAGTGTTCATGGCGCGGGCTGGGTGCATGCTTGCGGATTTCGACCTGAACCAGGCCCTTGGCGAGCAACAGGTCGAGGCTGTCTTTGCTCAGCATCAGCTTGCTGAGGAGCTGATGGGCGACGCCATGCGGGTGCTGCGCCAGCGTCGCCAACGCTTCACGCTGGCGCGGCGCGCGGGCAATGCGCGGGTCATCCAGGCGGGCGCCGGGCACCATCGACCAGAAGCGTTCCTGGCGTGCTTCGGCCAGCTCGCCCTGGCGCAACAACACCGGCAGCGCCCAGCTCAAGGTGTCACCCAGGCTGTGCTGGTAATACTGGGCGGTCCACAGGCACAACTTGAACAGCGCGGGCGGCAGTGGCGGCGTGGCGTCGAGGATGGCCAGCGCGGGTTTGAGCTTTTCTGCCGGGACTTCGCTGTGGTCGGCGACTTCTACCAGGATGCCGATCATTTCCCGGCGCCCAAACGGCACGCGCACGCGCATGCCCGGTTGCAACTGCGCCCGCAGCACGCCGGCCGGGGCCCGGTAGTCGAACAGGCGGCGCAGGGGCGAGGGCAGGGCTAGGCGCAAAATGGCGTCGGGCACGCGAGGGGTCTCATATAAAGGCAGGCGGTGGCGCAGGGGCGGGAGACTAGCAGACCGGCGGTGGAGGTGTCGTGTCTCGGGTGTGCTCATCGTGGTTAACGGGCAAAGCGCCTTTGTGGGAGCGGGCTTGCTCGCGATGCAGGCACCTCGGAGCATCAGGCATACCGAGTTGATGCTATCGCGAGCAAGCCCGCTCCCACAGTTGACTGCATTCTGCTTGGGAGCCCGCCCCGGCATCTGCGCTGCCGGTTTTCTGATGAAAGGTGCTTTTACACGGGTGTTCGGCCGTAACCTGCGCTTGCGCGTTTTAAAAGGTCTGGTAGAATCCGCGGCCTAATTACGTGCGGTATTCGACAATAGTGTTGAGTGGCGGCACGCTAGCCCGAGGAAGTCACCATGAAAGCCGATATCCATCCAGCG
The DNA here is from genome assembly GCF_002723595.1 of Pseudomonas sp. ICMP 460. Taxonomy (NCBI): domain Bacteria; kingdom Pseudomonadati; phylum Pseudomonadota; class Gammaproteobacteria; order Pseudomonadales; family Pseudomonadaceae; genus Pseudomonas; species Pseudomonas sp. ICMP 460. The sequence continues at coordinate 54,902 of NZ_LKBR01000088.1, read as the reverse complement.
TACGAAACCATCGAAGTAACCTGCAGCTGCGGCAACAAGTTCGAAACACGTTCGAACCTGTGCAAGCCACTGGGTACTGACGTATGCAACGAGTGCCACCCGTTCTACACCGGTAAGCAGAAAACTCTGGACACCGGCGGCCGTGTACAGCGCTTCGCAGATCGCTTTGGTGCTTTCGGCAAGAAGCCTGCTGCAGCTACTCCAGCAGAGTAAGGCTCAAAAGCCCTATGGGTTTTTGCAAGCTGTTGAAAAAGGCGCCCATCGCGGGCGCCTTTTTTGTGCCTGAAATGTGGCCGACTGCATCCGGTAGTGCGTCGCTCACAGCAATGCTGAAACAAAAAATTGTAGACATTTTTTAATCAGATTGTGAACAGTTAAGCCCTTGTGCCGCGTGGCTCTTGGCCGAAAGTCTTAGCGCAGCGGCCTTGACACCTGTGACTGACCAGTCTTGTGGGGACTTTGCGACACGCGTATCCTCGGCGGTCCGTCGACCAACAGTAAAAGCGGAATGCCGATATGTCTGATTTGAAAACTGCCGCTCTCGAATATCATGCTCATCCTCGTCCAGGAAAGCTGAGTGTAGAGCTCACCAAAGCCACTGCCACCGCCCGCGACCTGTCGCTGGCCTACAGCCCTGGCGTTGCCGAGCCCGTACGTGAAATCGCCCGCGATCCTGAACTGGCGTACAAGTACACCGGCAAAGGCAACCTGGTTGCAGTGATTTCCGATGGCACCGCGATTCTCGGCCTGGGTAACCTCGGCCCATTGGCTTCCAAGCCTGTCATGGAAGGTAAAGGCGTGCTGTTCAAGCGCTTTGCCGGTATCGATGTGTTCGACATCGAAGTCGATTCCGAAAGCCCGCAGGCTTTCATCGACACCGTCAAACGCATTTCCATCACGTTCGGTGGCATCAACCTGGAAGACATCAAGGCGCCTGAGTGCTTTGAAATCGAAAAGGCCCTGATCGAGCAGTGCGACATCCCGGTATTCCACGATGACCAGCACGGCACCGCAATCGTGACTGCGGCCGGCATGATCAACGCCCTGGAAATCGCTGGCAAAACCCTGGCTGACGCGAAGATCGTCTGCCTGGGCGCTGGCGCTGCGGCCATCTCCTGCATGAAGCTGATCGTGAGCATGGGCGCCAAGCTGGAAAACATCTACATGGTCGACAGCAAGGGCGTTATCCAGTCCGAGCGTACCGACCTGAACCAGTACAAGGCGATGTTTGCCCACCCGTCGTCCAAGCGCACCCTGGCGGATGCCCTAAACGGTGCAGACGTGTTCGTCGGCCTGTCCGGCCCGAACCTGCTGAGCGCTGATGGCCTGAAATCCATGGCGGCCAACCCGATCGTGTTCGCCTGCTCCAACCCGGACCCGGAAATCTCGCCGGAGCTGGCTCACGCCACCCGTAACGACGTGATCATGGCGACTGGCCGTTCGGACTACCCGAACCAGGTCAACAACGTACTGGGCTTCCCGTTCATCTTCCGTGGTGCACTGGACGTTCGCGCCAAGCGCATCAACGAAGAAATGAAAGTAGCTGCCGCCAACGCCCTGCGTGAACTGGCCAAACTGCCGGTTCCTCAGGACGTGTGCGACGCCTACGGTGGCGCCAAGCTGGAATTCGGTCGTGAGTACATCATCCCGAAACCAATGGACAAGCGCCTGATCACCCTGATCTCCGATGCCGTGGCCAAAGCCGCCATCGAGACCGGTGTGGCCACCCTGCCGTATCCCAAGCACTACCCGCTGCAAAGCGTGGATGATGTGTTCAACGGCTAAGCCCTTGCCCCACAAAAAACCCGGCTCAGAAGGCCGGGTTTTTTTGTGGGACGGGGAAAGCTGCAAGCTTCAAGCTACAAGCTACAAGCTACAAGCTACAAGCTGCAAGCTGCAAGCTGAGAGCGGTGCTGCACGGCTCTTCCTTGCAGCTTGTAGCTTGAAGCTTGCCGCTGCTAATAGCCGCTTGCCGCTGCTAAAAAAGGTCGATTGGCGCGCCTTCATCCGCTGGCAGTGGGCTGCCCGGTGCAACACCGTTGCCCAACTCGTTGACGGATGGCGGCGTGTCTTCGCTCTTGAACAGCTCGAAGTAGGCGTTCGGGGTGCTTGGCGATGCTGTGCGGCCACTGACCGGGTCAATCCGCAGGCTGAGGATGCCTTCCGGCTCGGGCTGGGTGTGCAGCGGCTTGTCTTTCAAGGCCGCGCCCATGTAGCTCATCCAGATCGGCAGCGCGACGGTGCCGCCAAACTCGCGACGGCCGAGGCTTTCCGGCTGATCGTAGCCCGTCCACACGGTGGTTACGTAGTCGGCGTTGTAGCCGGAGAACCAGGCGTCTTTGGAGTCGTTGGTGGTGCCGGTTTTGCCCGCGATATCGGCACGGCCGAGGGCCAGTGCGCGTCGGCCGGTGCCCTTCTTGATCACGTCTTCAAGGATGCTGTTCAGAATGTAGGTGGTGCGGCCGTCGACGATGCGCTCAGCCACGGCCGGTGCTTGTGGCTCGGCCGGGGCAGTGGCGTTGGTGGCGGGCGCTGCGCCTGGCGTCGGCTCGATGGTGATGCCGCCGTTGCTCGGCGCCGCGAGGCCGTCGGTGGCCGCCACGCCGTTGACCACGTCACCCGGCACGCGTGGCGGGTTGGCGGTGAACAGGGTGTCGCCATTGCGGCTCTCGATCTTGTCGATCAGGTACGGCGTGATCTTGTAGCCGCCATTGGCAAACGTGCTCCAGCCCGTAGCGATTTCCATCGGCGTAAGGGTTGCGGTGCCGAGGGCCAGCGACAGATTCGGTGGCAGGTCAGACTTGGCGAAGCCAAAGCGCGTGATGTAATCGATGGTTTTGCCGACGCCCATCGCCTGCAGCAAACGGATCGACACCAGGTTACGCGATTTGTACAGCGCCTCACGCACGCGGATCGGGCCGAGGAAGGTGTTGGTGTCGTTCTTCGGGCGCCAGACTTTGTCCAGGTACTCGTCGACGAACACGATAGGCGCATCGTTGACCAGGCTGGCGGCGGTGTAGCCGTTGTCCAGCGCGGCGCTGTAGATAAATGGCTTGAAGCTCGAACCCGGCTGACGCTTGGCCTGGGTCGCGCGGTTGTAATTGCTTTGCTCAAAGGCGAAGCCGCCGACCAGCGCGCGGATAGCCCCGTTCTGTGGGTCCAGCGACACGAGCGCGCCTTGCGCCACGGGCACTTGGCTGAATTTCAGGCTGTCGTCTTTCTGGCGATGCACGCGGATCAAATCACCCACCTGCGCCACGTCCGACGGCTGCTTGGGCATCGGGCCCATGCTGTTGGTGTTCAAGAAGGGCCGCGCCCACTTCATGCTGTCCCACGCCACATGCGCTTCGCCGGTGCGGGTCAGCACCTGCACGCCATCTTTCATCACCTGGGTGACGATGGCGGGTTCCAGGCCGCTGATCGGGCGCTGTTTGCTCAGTTCGGTGGTCCAGGCGCTCAGGGTTTTGCCCGGCAGGCGGGACTCGGGGCCGCGATAGCCATGGCGCTGGTCATAGGTGACCAAACCTGAATGCACCGAGGTATTGGCAATTTCCTGCAGGTCGCTCGGCACGGTGGTGGTCACGCGAAAGCCTTCGGTGTAGGCCTCGCTGCCATAGCGACCGACCATTTCGGCCCGCGCCATTTCAGCGATGTACGGTGCGTTCACTTCCGGCGTCGGTACGTGGTAGCTGGCATTCAACGGCTCGGCCACGGCGCTTTCATAAGCGGCCTGGTCGATTTTGCCGAGCTTGTACATGCGGCCCAGGATCCAGTCGCGACGCTCTTTACTGCGTGCCGGGTTGGCCAGCGGGTTAAAACGCGAGGGCGCCTTGGGCAGGCCGGCAATCATTGCCATCTGCGCCAGGCTGGCGTCACGAATCGACTTGCCATAGTAAACCTGCGACGCCGCCTCGATCCCGTAGGCGCGGTTGCCCAGGTAGATTTTGTTGACGTACAGCTCAAGGATTTCGTCCTTGGTCAACTGACGTTCAATTTGCAGCGCCAGCAGGATCTCGGTGGCTTTTCGCGAAAAACTGCGCTCGCTGGTGAGGAAGAAGTTCTTCGCCACTTGCATGGTGATGGTGCTGCCGCCGGACTGAATGTGTCCGCTTTTTACCAACTGAGTGGCCGCACGCACCAGGCTGCCAGGGTCGACACCATAGTGATTGGCAAAATTATCGTCTTCAGCCGACAGCAAGGCGCTGATGAAGTTGGGCGGAATGTCGGCGAAACGGATCGGTGTGCGGCGCATCTCGCCGAACTCCGCGATCAGTTTTTCATCGCTGCTGTAGACCCGCAAAGGAATCTGCAACTGGATACTTCTGAGTGCCTCTACGGAGGGCAAACCCGGACTAAGGTAGAGGTATGCACCGCTGAGTACGAGCAGTAGCCCGCAGACGACCGCGACAATGGAGTACCCGAAAAACTTCAGCAGACGAATCAAGGCTTTTGGATTTCCAGAGAAAAGAAAGAGTTACGCGTCGGGGCATGCATGGCAAACGATGGATCGACCCGAGCAGCAGATAAAAAGCGGGGAAAAACGCTGGGCATTAAAGCATTTTCGGCTTGGGGCGTCATTCGTGCTACTCAAACAAGTCGACCGAATGCACCACGCCAACGCGCAATCAGGCGGTATGACAGGCAAAATTTTAGGGAGTTTTATGCGAAAAGGATTTTTCAGGCAAAAAGTCGACGCCGTGTTGGGCATCGACATCAATGACGCAGGCCTCAAGCTGGTTGAGCTGGGCCGGTCAGCCGACGGCTACACCATTCAGGGCTACGCCACCCAGGCATTGCCGGCCCACGCGGTCGTCGACGGCACCTTGTTGGACCTTGCAGCGATAGGGCAAGCACTGCGCCAGGCGTTATCGCGGTTGCGCACCTCAACGCGCCGGGCGGCGGTGGCAGTGGCGGGGCCTTCGGTGATTACACGGGTGATCGAAATGCAAGCCGGGCTCAGCGACGACGAGATGGTCTGGAACATCCAGATGGAGGCCGATCAATACATCCCTTACCCATTGGATGATGTCGCCATCGACTTTCAGGTTCGCGGCCCGTGCGCCCAAGACCCTTTGAGGGTCGAAGTAGTGTTGGCCGCCTGCCTCCGGGAGCAGGTCGAGGCCCGCGAGGCGGTTTTAGCCCTGGCCGGGCTGGTGGCGCGAGTGGTGGATGTTGAAGGGTTTGCATTGGAGCGCGCTTGCAGTCAGGATTTCGCCAGCTTCACGCCGTGCCATCGTGTCGATGGCGCACAATGGGCGGTGGATGCCCACGGGATGGGAATTGCTTGTGGGTTGGCCCTGAGGAGTTTCGCAGGATGACACGGATCAATCTTTTGCCTTGGCGTCAGGCGCTGGCCGAGCGGCGGCGCAAATACTTCCTGGTGTTTTTGCTGGTGTTCGCAGGTGTCGCGCTGGCGGCGGTGTGGCTGGCAGATCAAGTTATCGATCAGGCTATCGACCGGCAGGTAACGCGTAACGATCACCTGAGCAAAGCCGTCACCGTTCAGGATTCGCTTATCAAGACCATCGACGATTTGCAGGAGCAGAGCCTGCAAATGACCGAGCGCATGAAGGTCGTGCAGGATGTGCACGAAGCCCGCTCCGCCAGCGCCGAGCTTTTGGACAAACTGGCCCGTGCGGTGCCCGATGGGGTGCACCTGCATGAGGTGGTCGCCAAGGGCGACACCGTCAGCATCAGCGGCAGTGCCGAGTCCAGCCAGGACATCGCGCAGTTGATGCGCCGCCTGGAGGCTTCTGAAGGTGCCCACGCCGCTCGGTTGCGGCATGTGCGAGCGGAAGGCGAGCGCGGCGCTAACCAATTTCAACTGGTGGTGCGCCAAGGCGATTCCACCGAGGCGCTGCCATGAGCCTGCCCAGGCTCGACTTCTTCACGCTCTCTCACAACGCTGCGAAATGGCCCTTGCCGGGCAAGGTTCTATTCGGCTGCGCGCTGGCAGGGCTAGTGTTTTTAGTGGGTAACGGTATGTACCTGAGCCCTGCGCGTGAGCGGCTTAATGCGTCCGAGGCGCAAGCGGTTGAGCTGCGACAGGCGCTGGCGCAAAAGGCGGGCTTGGCTGCCAGCGTTGAGGACCGCACGCGTCACGCTCAGGTGATGCAGGAGGCGGTTGCCGGGCTTTTACGGCAAATGCCCGGCGTATCAGACACCCCCGGCTTGCTCGAAGACATTGCTCGGCTGGCGGTTGCCAACGGTTTGGCGGTAGAGGGCGTCACCGTGCTGGACGAGCAACCTCAGCCGTTGTTTATCGAGGAGCCTGTGCAGGTCGGTGTTGTGGGCGCCTACCACGACTTGGCGACGTTCGTGAGCGCTCTGGGCGGGTTGTCGCGGGTCGTCAGCGTGCACGATGTTGTGCTGCGGTCTGATGGCGCGCGGGTGCACCTGGCGCTGCTGGCCAAGACCTATCGGAGTACATCGCCGCGCAGCCCCTCGGGTGTGCTGGTTGAGCCGCTGCCGCGATTTGCCTACAGCGCCGCCTCGCTGCGTGACCCGTTCCGGCCACCCGCCTTGCAGGTCGATCATGCGCCTGGCCGCCCGGTACCTGCGCCAGACCTCGCGCGGGCGCGTGGAGTGCTTGAAGGTCTGGCCGTCGACCAGTTCAAAATGGTCGGCACCTTGTCCCGGGGTGTGCACACCTTCGTCTTGCTGCGCGCCGCATCCAGCGTGCATCGGCTTGCGATCGGCGACTACCTGGGGCCGAACCACGGCCAGGTCACGGCCATTCATGCCGGCCACATCGAACTGGCCGAGCTGTTCCCGGATGAACAGGGCGCATGGCTGCAGCGTTCGCGAACCCTCGTTTTAAACGTCAACTCATAACGGAATCAAACAATGAAAAGGACTTTCTCGTCCTTCGGTGTGGCGCTATGGATAGCGTTCACGGCACCGATGGCCTTTGCTGTGCCTCATCGTGTGGACCTGATCCAGCTGCCGCCCCCCGGCAGCGCAGGTTTGGGCGCTTACCGCGGTGAAACGCTGAACCTTAACTTCCAGAACATCGAGTTGCGTGCGGTATTGCAGCAGATCGCCGATGTCGCCGGGCTCAACCTGGTTGCCAGCGATGAGGTGCAAGGCTCGATTACGCTGCGGCTCAAGGACGTGCCTTGGGACCAGGCGCTGGACCTGGTGTTGCAAACCAAAGGCTTGGACAAGCGCGTGACGGCGGGTGTTTTGCTGGTGGCGCCTGCCGAAGAGTTGGCCGCCCGCGAACTGCTGGTGCTTGAGTCACGCAAGCAACTGGCCGAGTTGGCGCCGTTGCGCCGGGAGCTGTTGCAGGTCAATTACGCCAAGGCGGCGGACTTGGCCAAGTTGTTTCAGTCGGTGACCAGTATCGAAGGCGTGCCCGATGAGCGCGGCTCGGTGGTGGTGGATGAACGCACCAATAACATCATCGCCTACCAGACCGGCGAGCGGCTTGAAGAGCTGCGGCGCATCGTGGCGCAGCTGGATATTCCGGTACGCCAGGTGATGATCGAGGCACGCATCGTCGAAGCCAATGTCGACTACGACAAAAGCCTCGGCGTGCGCTGGGGTGGTCGGCTCAACCGTGGCAACTGGGGCGCCGGCGGGCTAAGCAAGCCTTTGGCCGAGGGCGCTGAAGCATCGGCGAGCCCGCCCGGTTCGTCGTTTGTCGACCTGGGTTCGCTCACCGGTACTGCGGGCCTGGGCATCGGTTTTATCACCGACAACCTGTTGCTCGACCTGGAACTCACCGCCATGGAGAAAACCGGCAACGGTGAAATCGTCTCACAGCCCAAGGTGGTCACTTCCGACAAAGAAACCGCACGTATCCTCAAGGGCACCGAGATTCCCTATCAGGAATCCACCTCCAGGGGCGCCACGTCGGTGTCATTCAAGGAAGCCTCGCTGTCACTCGAGGTAACCCCGCAAATCACCCCTGACGGCTGGGTGTTCATGGAGGTCAAAGTCACCAAGGACGAGCCGGACTATTTGAACAAGCTCAACGACGTTCCGCCCATCAAGAAAAACGAAGTCAACGCCAAGGTGCTGGTCAAGGATGGCGAGACCATCGTCATCGGCGGGGTTTTTTCAGATACCCAAAGCAAAGTCGTAGATAAAGTGCCATTTTTGGGCGATGTGCCGTATCTTGGCCGCCTTTTCCGGCGCGATGTGCTGGCACAAAGAAAATCCGAGCTGCTGGTATTCCTGACTCCGCGTATTATGAATAACCAGGCGATTGCTGTGAGTCGTTGATTCTGTGCGAAATTTGATTCTTGTAGGACCGATGGGGGCTGGAAAAAGCACCATCGGCCGTTTGCTGGCCAAAGAGCTGCGCCTGCCATTCAAAGATTCCGACAAGGAAATTGAATTGCGCACGGGCGCCAATATCCCATGGATTTTCGATAAGGAAGGCGAGCTGGGCTTTCGCGACCGCGAGCAGGCGATGATTGCCGAGCTGTGCGGCTTCGACGGCGTGGTGTTGGCCACCGGCGGCGGCGCTGTCATGCGCGATGAAAACCGCCGGGCGCTGCATGCCGGTGGGCGCGTGGTTTACCTGCATGCGTCGGTTGAACAGCAAGTGGGCCGTACCGCCCGTGATCGCAATCGCCCGTTGCTGCGCACCGCCGACCCGGCCAAAACCCTCAAGGATCTGCTGACGCTGCGCGATCCGCTGTATCGGGAAATCGCCGATCTGGTGGTTGAAACCGATGAACGGCCGCCACGGATGGTGGTTCTCGACATTCTTGAGCGCTTGCAGCAGTTGCCACCCCGTTAAAGCCAAGCCCGAAATGCGCTATTCTCGGCGGCGCGTCATCACGGTTCGAGGTGTGGCGCAGAGCCATCAGGCGGCGTCAACTGAGCGTTGCCGATCGTACATACATCTTCACGCGGGGACACATGCAGACACTTAAGGTCGATCTAGGCGAGCGCAGCTACCCAATCCATATTGGTGAAGGTCTGTTGGACCTGCCCGAGTTGCTTGCGCCGCATATTGCTGGTCGGCAGGTGGCGATCATCTCCAACGAAACGGTCGCGCCGTTGTACCTTGAGCGTCTGAGCCGCAGCCTGGCGGCGTACTCGGTGATTTCGGTGATCTTGCCTGACGGCGAAGCCCACAAGAATTGGGAAACCCTGCAACTGATATTTGATGGCCTGCTGACTGCGCGCCATGACCGTCGTACCACCGTGGTCGCTTTGGGCGGCGGTGTGATCGGCGACATGGCCGGTTTTGCCGCCGCCTGTTACCAGCGTGGCGTGGACTTTATCCAGGTGCCGACCACGTTGTTGTCCCAGGTCGATTCGTCGGTGGGCGGCAAAACCGGCATCAATCACCCGTTGGGCAAGAACATGGTCGGCGCGTTTTACCAGCCGCAGGCCGTACTGATCGACACCGCTACCCTCAATACCCTGCCGCCGCGCGAGCTGTCGGCGGGGCTGGCAGAGGTGATCAAGTACGGGCTGATCTGCGACGAGCCGTTTTTGACCTGGCTCGAAGCGCATGTGGACGCGCTGCGCGCCCTCGACCAAGTGGCGCTGACCGAAGCGATTTCGCGCTCCTGCGCCGCCAAGGCGCTGGTAGTGAATGCCGACGAACGTGAGTCCGGCGTACGCGCCACGCTCAACCTGGGCCACACCTTCGGCCATGCGATCGAAACGCACATGGGCTATGGTGTGTGGCTGCATGGCGAGGCCGTTGCGGCTGGCACGGTGATGGCATTGGAGATGTCGCAACGCTTGGGCTGGATCAGCGCGCAAGAGCGGGATCGCGGTATCCGCCTGTTCCAGCGCGCCGGTTTGCCGGTTATTCCGCCGTCGGAAATGACTGAGGCGGATTTTCTCGAACATATGGCAATAGACAAGAAAGTGATCGACGGTCGACTGCGACTGGTGCTGCTGCGCCACATTGGCGAAGCTGTGGTGACCGACGATTATCCGAAAGAGATTTTACAGGCTACGCTGGGAGCGGATTACCGTGCCCTGGCCCAGCTGAAAGGTTAATAAGATCCCGATGACTAGTTTGCATGCCGACGAGGCGTTCCTCGGCCATTACCAGTTAAGCCACGACCCATTCGCTCCACGGGTGCCTGGTTTCAAATTTTTCCCTGCCCAGCGCAAGCCGGTGCTTGGCCAATTGCACCATCTGGCGCGCTACAGCCAGTTGTTGCTGGTGGTCACCGGCCCATTGGGCAGCGGCAAGACCTTGCTGCGCCAGGCGCTGGTTGCCAGCACCAATAAGCAATCGGTACAGAGCGTGGTGGTGTCGGCACGCGGTGCCGGTGATGCGGCAGGCGTGTTGCGCCAAGTGGCGCAGGCGCTGAACGTGGCCACCGCCGAGCCGAATGCGATCCTCAAGCAAGTGGTGCAGTTGGGCCTGACCGGGCAGGAAGTCTACTTGCTGGTGGATGACGCCGAGCAGCTCGACGAATCCGCCCTGGAAGCGTTGCTGGCGCTGGCGGCGGGTACGCCGGAAGGTCGCCCGCACGTGTTCTTGTTTGGTGAGTCGTCGTTAATCGCCGATCTGGAGCAGATCAGCGGTGATCAGGAGCTGTTTCACGTCATCGAACTGCAGCCGTACGAAGAGGAAGAAACCCGCGAATACCTGGCTCAACGCCTCGAAGGCGCAGGCGCGGGCATCGAACTTTTCTCTGCTTCGCAGATCTCTGATATTCACGAAAGCTCCGACGGTTGGCCTGGCACCATCAACCAGGTCGCTCGCGATGCCTTGATCGAAGCCATGATTGCCAGCCGTTCTGCGGTTAAGCGTCCAAAGATGGGGTTTACTATGCCTAAGAAGCACGTATTGGCTATTTCCGCCGTTGTCGTGGTCGCTGTCGCCGCTGCCTGGTTGATTCCAGGTCGCAGCAAAGCGCCCAGCACGGCCGGCGCGCCAACCGAACAGGCGCAGTTGCCACTGGGCAAGCCCACGCCAAATGTCGAATTCGCCAACTCCGGCCAACCGACCAACCTGCCGATGGTCGGCCAACCCGTGATGCGCGGCCCGCTCGCTGAAGAAGCCGGTGGCATTGCCGAAGGCGACGATGGCGTGCCGGTTGAAGGCTCCAGCGCCACCCCGCCGACGGTTACCACCACCGCGCCACCTGCCGGCGTACCGGCTGGCCCGGCGGCGACTGCCGCTGCCAAACCCGCGCCGACGCCGACACCGGCTCCCACTGTCGCCACCGCCAAGCCTGCGCCTGTGACCAAACCGGTCGCACCTGCGCCAGCCGCCAAACCCGCCCCGGCGGCCAAGCCTGCTGAAAAACCGGCCGCCACCGTTGCCAAGGCTGGCGCTGCCGGCAGCAGCTGGTACGCCAGCCAACCGACCGGCAACTTCGTGGTGCAGATCCTCGGCACAAGCTCTGAAGCCAACGCCCAGGCGTTCGTGAAAGAGCAGGGCGGCGAGTACCGTTATTTCAAGAAAGTGCTCAACGGCAAGCCTCTCTACGTGATCACCTACGGCAATTTCTCCAGCCGTGCAGCGGCCGATTCCGCCATCAAGGCCTTGCCAGCGAAGGTTCAGGCTGGTAAACCTTGGCCTCGCACTGTCGCCAGCGTCCAACAGGAACTGGCAACAACTCGCTGAAGATTCGGCGGCCTTACCCAGGCCGCCTCTCCCGGCACCTCAAGAAAACCGCAAGTGCGTGCTGCCCTCAAGGCCGCGCGCTTTGTAGTGTCTGCGTCACAGTAGCTATTGAGTCGTAGCAGTCAAAATTAAAAAGGTTTTGACTAGCACAGCATATCGCTTTAAACCTTTCATAAATGCGACATACATTTGCGACATTTCGTCGCTAAATTTGTGAGCCTAAGTGTCGGTGTGTACAATGACCTCCCTTTTGCCCCCGCTAAGCCGGCAGACGTTCGGCGCGGAAGGTAACCGGTTGAATTGAAAAGAAATTTGTCTCGAAATAAGAGGCAGCCTGGTGAGAAAGTGTCTATGAAAGCAGGTCTGTACCAACCCGATGAATTCAAGGATAACTGCGGTTTCGGCCTGATTGCCCACATGCAGGGCGAGCCCAGTCATACCCTTTTGCAAACGGCCGTCGAGGCCCTGACCTGCATGACCCACCGCGGTGGGATCAACGCCGATGGCAAGACCGGTGACGGTTGCGGCTTGCTGATTCAAAAGCCCGACCAGTTCCTGCGCGCTGTTGCTAAAGAGCAATTTGCTGTCGACCTGCCCAAGCAGTACGCCGTGGGCATGGTGTTCTTCAACCAGGACCCGGTTAAAGCGCAAGCCGCTCGCGAGAACATGAACCGCGAGATCCTGGCTGCCGGCCTGCAACTGGTGGGCTGGCGCAAAGTGCCGATCGACACCAGCGTGCTCGGCCGCCTGGCCCTGGAGCGCCTGCCGCAGATCGAACAAGTGTTTATTGCAGGTGACGGCCTGAGCGACCAGGACATGGCGATCAAGCTGTTCACCTCGCGTCGTCGCTCGTCGGTGTCCAACGCAGCCGACGCCGACCACTACATCTGCAGCTTTTCGCACAAGACCATCATTTATAAAGGCCTGATGATGCCGGCGGATTTGACCGCCTTCTATCCAGACCTGAGCGATGAGCGCCTGCAAACCGCCATTTGCGTGTTCCACCAGCGCTTCTCCACCAATACCCTGCCGAAATGGCCGCTGGCTCAGCCATTCCGCTTCCTCGCCCACAACGGCGAGATCAACACCATCACCGGCAACCGCAACTGGGCCGTGGCCCGTCGCACCAAGTTCGCCAACGACTTGATGGACCTGGAAGAACTCGGCCCGCTGGTTAACCGCGTGGGTTCCGACTCCTCCAGCATGGACAACATGCTTGAGCTGATGGTCACCGGCGGCATCGACCTGTTCCGTGGCGTGCGCATGATCATTCCGCCTGCGTGGCAGAACGTCGAGACCATGGACCCGGACCTGCGGGCGTTCTACGAATACAATTCGATGCACATGGAACCGTGGGACGGCCCGGCCGGTGTGGTAATGACCGACGGCCGCTACGCGGTGTGCCTGCTCGACCGTAACGGTCTGCGCCCGGCGCGTTGGGTCACCACCACCAACGGTTTTATCACCCTGGCGTCGGAAATCGGCGTTTGGGACTACAAGCCTGAAGAGGTTATCGCCAAAGGCCGTGTAGGCCCTGGCCAGATCCTGGCCGTGGACACCGAAACCGGGCAGATCCTCGACACCGACGCCATCGACAACCGCTTGAAGTCGCGTCACCCGTACAAGCAATGGCTGCGCAAGAACGCTTTGCGCATCCAGGCGACCATGGAAGACAACGACCACGGTTCGGCTTTCTATGACGTGGACCAGCTCAAGCAGTACATGAAGATGTACCAGGTCACGTTCGAGGAGCGCGACCAAGTGCTGCGCCCGCTCGGCGAGCAAGGCTACGAGGCCGTCGGCTCGATGGGCGATGACACGCCAATGGCCGTGCTGTCGCAGCGCGTGCGCACGCCGTACGACTACTTCCGCCAGCAATTTGCGCAGGTCACCAACCCGCCGATTGACCCGCTGCGTGAAGCCATCGTGATGTCGCTGGAAGTGTGCCTCGGTGCCGAGCGCAACATCTTCCAGGAATCGCCGGAGCACGCGTCACGCGTGATCCTCAGTTCGCCGGTCATTTCGCCAGCCAAGTGGCGGTCGTTGATGACCCTGGAACGCCCAGGCTTCGACCGCCAGATCATCGACCTGAACTACGACGAAAGCCTCGGCCTTGAAGCCGCTGTGCGCAACGTCGCCGATCAGGCCGAAGAAGCAGTGCGTGCCGGGCGTACCCAGATCGTACTGACCGACCGCCACATTGCCCCAGGCAAACTGCCGATCCACGCCTCTTTGGCCACCGGCGCGGTGCACCACCGCCTGACCGAAAAAGGCCTGCGTTGCGACTCCAACATCCTTGTGGAAACCGCCACCGCCCGCGACCCGCACCACTTTGCGGTGCTGATCGGCTTTGGCGCCTCGGCGGTTTACCCGTTCCTGGCGTACGAAGTGCTGGGTGACCTGATCCGTACCGGTGAAGTGCTTGGCGACCTTTATGAGGTGTTCAAGAACTACCGCAAGGGCATCACCAAGGGCCTGTTGAAGATCCTCTCGAAGATGGGCATCTCCACCGTTACCTCGTACCGTGGCGCGCAGTTGTTCGAGGCTATCGGCCTGTCCGAAGAAGTCTGCGAGCTGAGTTTTCGTGGCGTGCCGAGCCGCATCAAGGGCGCGCGTTTCGTCGACCTCGAAGCCGAACAAAAAGCCCTGGCGGCCGAAGCCTGGAGCGCGCGCAAGCCGATCCAGCAAGGCGGCCTGCTCAAGTTCGTGCACGGTGGCGAATACCACGCGTACAACCCGGACGTGGTCAGCACCCTGCAAGCCGCTGTGCAGCAGGGCGACTACGCCAAGTTCAAGGAATACACCGCGCTGGTGGATAACCGCCCGGTGTCGATGATCCGCGATATGTTCAAGGTCAAAACCCTCGACACGCCGCTGGCGATCAGCGAAATCGAACCGCTGGAATCGATCCTCAAGCGTTTCGACTCCGCGGGTATTTCCCTTGGCGCGTTGTCGCCTGAGGCTCACGAAGCCCTGGCCGAAGCCATGAACCGCCTGGGTGCGCGTTCCAACTCCGGCGAAGGCGGTGAAGACCCGGCGCGCTACGGCACCCTCAAAAGCTCGAAAATCAAGCAGGTCGCGACCGGCCGTTTCGGTGTAACCCCCGAATACCTGGTCAACGCCGAAGTGCTGCAGATCAAAGTCGCGCAGGGCGCCAAGCCCGGCGAGGGCGGCCAGTTGCCTGGCGGCAAGGTCAACGGTTTGATCGCCAAGCTGCGTTACGCAGTCCCCGGCGTGACCCTGATTTCGCCACCGCCGCACCACGACATCTACTCGATTGAAGACCTGTCGCAGCTGATTTTCGACTTGAAACAAGTCAACCCGCAGGCGCTGGTCTCGGTGAAACTGGTCGCAGAAGCCGGCGTGGGCACCATCGCCGCCGGTGTGGCCAAGGCTTATGCCGACCTGATCACCATCTCGGGCTACGACGGCGGCACCGGCGCTTCGCCGCTGACCTCGATCAAGTACGCGGGCGCACCGTGGGAACTCGGCCTGGCTGAAACTCACCAGACCCTGCGCGGCAACGACCTGCGCGGCAAAGTGCGGGTGCAAACCGACGGCGGCCTGAAAACCGGCCTCGACGTGATCAAGGCCGCGATCCTCGGCGCCGAAAGCTTCGGCTTCGGCACTGCGCCAATGATCGCGCTGGGCTGTAAATACCTGCGCATCTGCCACCTGAACAACTGCGCCACCGGCGTCGCGACGCAGAACGAAAAGCTGCGCAAGGATCACTACATCGGCACCGTCGACATGGTGGTGAACTTCTTCACCTACGTCGCCGAAGAAACCCGTGAGTGGCTGGCCAAGCTGGGCGTGCGTTCGCTGGAAGAACTGATCGGCCGCACCGACCTGCTCGACATCATTCAAGGCCAGACCGCCAAGCAACAGCACTTGGACCTGACGCCGCTGTTGGGCAGCGATCACATCCCGGCCGACAAGCCACAGTTCTGCCAGGTGGAGCGCAACCCGCCGTTCGATAAAGGCCTGTTGGCCGAGAAGATGGTCGACATGGCCGGCTCCTCGATCAATGACGCCAGCGGTGGCGAATTCGCTCTGGATATTTGCAACTGCGACCGCTCCATCGGCGCACGCATTTCCGGCGAAATCGCGCGCAAGCACGGCAACCAGGGCATGGCCAAGGCGCCGATCACGTTCCGCTTCAAGGGCACTGCGGGCCAGAGCTTCGGCGTGTGGAACGCCGGCGGCCTGCACATGTACCTGGAAGGTGACGCCAACGACTACGTGGGCAAGGGCATGACAGGCGGCAAGCTGGTGATCGTTCCGCCAGCGGGCAGCGTTTACAAGTCGCAAGACAGCGCGATTATCGGCAACACCTGCTTGTACGGCGCCACCGGTGGCAAGCTGTTTGCTGCGGGTACGGCTGGTGAGCGTTTCGCCGTGCGTAACTCCGGTGCCCACACCGTGGTGGAAGGCACTGGCGATCACTGCTGCGAGTACATGACCGGCGGTTTTGTCGCGGTACTCGGCAAGACCGGTTACAACTTCGGTTCGGGCATGACCGGCGGTTTCGCCTACGTGCTCGACCAGGACAACACCTTCGTCGACAAGGTCAACCACGAGTTGGTCGAGATCCAGCGGATCAGCGGCGAAGCCATGGAATCCTACCGGAACCACTTGCAGCACGTGCTGGACGAGTACGTCGAGGAAACCGGCAGCGAATGGGGGCGTAACCTCGCCGAAAACCTGGACGACTACCTGCGTCGTTTCTGGCTGGTCAAGCCCAAGGCTGCCAACCTGAAATCGTTGCTTTCCAGCATCCGTGCCAACCCGCAATAAGGGCAGTTGCAAGCGGCGAGCTTCAAGCCGCAAGTTAGATGCAGTGCGCGGTGTGCCGGTTAATGTGATTTTCTTGCAGCTTCAAGCTTGCCGCTTGGAGCTGTCGTGTAAGAGGTTTTGAAGATGGGCGAACGTCTCAATAACGACTTCCAATTCATCGATGTCGGGCGCAAAGATCCGAAGAAGAAGCTGTTGCGTCAACGCAAAAAAGAGTTCGTGGAAATCTACGAACCCTTCAAACCCCAGCACTCGGCCGACCAGGCCCACCGCTGCCTGGGGTGCGGCAACCCGTATTGCGAATGGAAGTGCCCGGTGCACAACTTCATTCCCAATTGGCTGAAACTGGTGGCCGAGGGCAACATCCTCGCCGCCGCCGAGCTGTCGCACCAAACCAACACCCTGCCGGAAGTGTGCGGCCGCGTTTGCCCACAGGACCGTCTGTGTGAGGGCGCTTGCACGCTCAATGACGGTTTTGGCGCAGTGACTATCGGCTCGGTGGAGAAGTACATCACCGACACCGCGTTCGCCATGGGCTGGCGCCCGGACATGTCCAAGGTCAAGCCGACCGGCAAACGCGTCGCGATCATTGGCGCAGGCCCGGCGGGTTTGGGCTGTGCCGACGTGCTGGTGCGCGGCGGCGTGACCCCGGTGGTGTTCGACAAGAACCCGGAAATCGGCGGCTTGCTGACCTTCGGCATCCCCGAGTTCAAGCTGGAAAAAACCGTACTGAGCAACCGTCGTGAAGTGTTCACCGGCATGGGCATCGAGTTCCGCCTGAACACCGAGATCGGCAAAGACGTGACCATGGAGCAACTGCTCGCCGAATACGATGCCGTGTTCATGGGCATGGGCACCTACACCTACATGAAGGGCGGCTTTGCCGGTGAGGATTTGCCGGGCGTGTATGACGCGCTCGACTACCTGATCGCCAACGTCAACCGCAACCTGGGCTTTGAAAAGGCTCCGGAAGATTTCGTCGACATGAAGGGTAAAAAGGTCGTGGTGCTGGGCGGTGGTGACACCGCGATGGACTGCAACCGTACCTCGATTCGCCAGGGCGCCAAGTCGGTGATCTGTGCGTATCGTCGTGACGAAGCCAACATGCCGGGCTCGCGCAAAGAGGTAAAAAATGCCAAGGAAGAAGGCGTGCGATTCCTCTACAACCGCCAGCCGATCGCTATCGTCGGTGAAGACCGCGTCGAAGGCGTGAAGGTGGTCGAGACGCGTCTCGGCGAGCCGGACGCGCGTGGCCGCCGCAGCCCTGAGCCGATTCCGGGTTCCGAAGAGATCATCCCGGCCGACGCCGTGGTCATCGCTTTCGGTTTCCGCCCAAGCCCGGCGCCGTGGTTCGGGCAGTTCGAGATCCAGACCGACAGCCAGGGCCGCGTCGTTGCCCCGGAACAAGGTCAGTTCAAGCACCAGACCAGCAACCCGAAAATCTTCGCCGGTGGCGATATGGTGCGCGGGTCGGACCTGGTAGTGACGGCGATCTTCGAAGGCCGCAATGCCGCCGAAGGCATCCTCGATTACCTGGGCGTCTGACGACGCCAGCAGTAAGCTTCAAGCAATTAGCTGCAAGCTAGAAGCCTCGATGCTTGCAGCTTGCAGCTTGGCGCTGCTTTTATGCGACAAATCGACCCGATAGACAAAAGGCACGGCGCATACCGTGCCTTTTGCCTCGCGCTCTGAGAAAATGCCCGCACTTTTTTTGCGGATGCCGACATGACTGCCCTCAAGAACGACCGTTTCCTTCGTGCCCTGCTCAAGCAACCCGTAGACGTCACGCCCGTGTGGATGATGCGTCAAGCCGGTCGCTACCTGCCGGAATACCGCGCCAGTCGCGCCCATGCCGGCGACTTCATGAGCCTGTGCATGAACCCTGCGTTCGCCTGCGAAGTCACGATGCAGCCGCTGGACCGCTATCCACAACTGGACGCGGCCATTCTGTTCTCCGATATTCTCACCATCCCTGACGCCATGGGCCAAGGCCTGTACTTCGAGACCGGCGAAGGCCCGCGTTTCAGGAAGGTCGTCAGCACCCTGGCCGATATCGAAGCCCTGCCGATCCCCGACCCGCACAAAGACCTCGGCTACGTGATGGACGCCGTCAGCACCATCCGTCGCGAACTGAACGGCCGCGTGCCGCTGATCGGCTTCTCCGGCAGCCCATGGACGCTGGCCACCTACATGGTCGAAGGCGGCTCGTCGAAAGACTTCCGCAAAACCAAGGCCATGCTCTACGACAACCCGCAAGCCATGCACCTGCTGCTGGACAAGCTGGCGCAGTCGGTCACCAGCTACCTCAACGGCCAGATCATGGCCGGCGCGCAAGCGGTGCAGATTTTCGACACGTGGGGCGGCAACCTGTCGGCGGCGGCGTACCAGGAGTTCTCCCTGGCTTACATGCGCAAAATCGTCAGCGGCCTGATCCGCGAACACGAAGGCCGCAAAGTGCCGGTGATCCTGTTCACCAAAGGCGGCGGCCTGTGGCTGGAAAGCATCGCCGACGCCGGTGCTGACGCGCTCGGCCTGGACTGGACCTGCGACATCGGCGAAGCCCGACGCCGCGTCGGCAACCAGGTCGCGTTGCAAGGCAACATGGACCCGACCGTGCTCTACGCCAAGCCGGAAGCGATCCGCAGCGAAGTCGGGCGTATTCTCCAAAGCTACGGCAAAGGCAGCGGCCACGTATTCAACCTCGGCCACGGCATCACGCCAGAAGTGAACCCGGAGCATGCCGGCGCGTTCCTGCGCGCGGTGCATGAGCTGTCGGCGCAGTATCACGAGTAATAAAAAAGCCCGGCTTGATGCCGGGCTTTTTCATGGGCAAATACACATTTAAACCCAGAAAGCCTTAGGCCTGCACATTCCTCAGAGGCGCCAACTTCGCCAGCTTCAACGCCACCAGCAGCGCACCGATCAACAGCGCCACGATAAACCCGCCAATTCCGTTCCAGCCGGCAAAGTGCCAGAAGAACCCGCCCGCTGTACCGGCAATGCTCGACCCCGCGTAGTAGCAGAACAGGTACAACGATGAGGCCTGCCCTTTGGCTTTCAGCGCGCGGCGGCCGATCCAGCTGCTGGCAACCGAGTGGGCGGCGAAGAAGCCAAAGGTGAAGATCAGCATGCCGGGCACCACCAGCCACAGCGGGCTGAACAGCGTCAGGGCGATGCCTGCGAGCATCAACACGATGGTGGCCCAGAGTACGCGGCGGCGGCCGAGGCGGTCGGCCAGCGAGCCGATTTTCGCCGAGCTGTAGATGCCCGACAGGTACACCAGCGAGAGCAGGCCGACCACCGCTTGGCTCAGCTCATAGGGCGAGGCCAGCAGGCGATAGCCGATGTAGTTGAACAGCGTGACGAACGCGCCCATCAACAGAAACGCTTCGAGGAACAACCACGGCAGGCCTGCGTCCTTGAAGTGCATCACGAAACCTTCCACCAGGCTGCGTGGCTTGAGGCTGCTGGCGCGGAAGTTGCGCGATTCGGGGAGGATTTTCCAGAACACCGTGGCCGCGATCAGTGCCAGGGCGCCGATGATCAGCGTCGCGGTGTGCCAACTGACAAAGTCGATCAGCACGCCCATGATCAAGCGCCCGCTCATGCCGCCAATCGCATTGCCGCCGATGTACAGGCCCATGGCCAGGCCAATATGTTGCGGATGAATCTCTTCGCTCAGGTAAGTCATCGCCACGGCGGCCAAGCCGCTTAAAGACAGGCCGACCAGCGCGCGCATCAGCAGAATCCCTTCCCATGTCGGCATCAAGCCGCTGGCGATAGTCGCCAGCGCCGCGCAGAACAGCGCCGCAACCATCACCGGTTTGCGCCCGAGTGTGTCGGAAACCGGCCCGGTGATCAGCAAACCCAGCGCGAGCATGGCTGTCGCCACCGACAGGATCAGGCTGCTTTGCGCGGCATTGATGGAAAACTCATGGGACAGCGCCGGCATCATCGGCTGCACGCAATACAGCAGGGCAAAGGTGGCGAAACCACCGGAGAACAGCGCCAGTACTGTGCGCATGAACATCGGTGTGCCTTTTTCGATGTACTCCTCGTTGAGCTGGGCCACCACCTCATCCAGGGCGGAAGGCGGGACTTCTTGAGCAAAGGGCGCGACAGCAGATTTCACAAGGACCTCGGGGAGGGAAAGCCTGCCAGGACTGGCAATGGAAAAAGAATATAGCTGCCTAATGATTCTTTCCAATATATTGTTCGACCTGTTTGAGAGCTTTTACGACCTGATGGAGTTTGCATGGAATTACGTCACCTGCGGTACTTCATTGCCGTCGCCGAAGAACTGCATTTCGGTCGCGCCGCGCAGGTGCTGGGCATCTCGCAACCGCCGTTGAGCCAGCAGATTCAAGCGCTGGAACGGGAAGTGGGTGCGCGGTTATTTGAGCGCACCAATCGTCGGGTTGAGTTGAGCGAAGCCGGGCGACTGTTCCTGCAAGAGGCACGGCTGGTGCTGGCTCAAGTCGATAAAGCGGCGGACGTGGCGCGTCGCGCGCAGTTGGGCGAGCTGGGCGAATTGAAGATCGGCTTCACCTCGTCGGCGCCGTTCAACGCGAGCATTCCGCAGGCGATCTTCGCGTTTCGCCAGGCGTTCCCGGCGGTGCACCTGAACCTGCAAGAGATGAGCAGCACGGAAGTCGCCGAGTCGCTGGTGGATGAGTCGATTCAAGTCGGCTTGATGCGCCCGCTGCCATTGCCGGATTCACTGAGCGTGGTTGAGCTGATGCGCGAGCCTTTGGTCGCGGTACTCAGCGCCGGTCACCCGTTGGTGGCGGGCAGTGAGCGCGGCTTGCACCTGGCGCAACTGGCTGAGGAGCCGTTTGTATTTTTCCCGCGCAGCTACGGCAGCGGCCTGTACGCACAGCTTATCAACCTGGCACGTGACGCCGGCTTCAGCCCGCACTTCGCCCAGGAAGCTGGCGAGGCCATGACGATTATCGGGCTGGTGGCAGCGGGTTTGGGCGTGTCGGTGTTGCCGGCGTCTTACCAGCGCATACGCATTGATGGCGTGGTGTATCGCACCTTGCTCGACCAGGAGGCGGTAACGTCGGTATGGCTGGTGCAGCGCAAAGGCGCGCAAACGCCGATGGCCAAAGCGTTTGTGGACCTGTTGACGCGCAAATCCACTCAGTAAAACCCGGCGATCAGGCGGGCTTCTGTGGCGAGCGAGCAAGCCCGCTCGCCACAGTTTATTGTGTATGTAGAACAAATAAGCGGCGCTTTGCCACCGATTGCAGGCGGTCTGTTTTCAGGCATACTCGCCCAGTTCCCGAAAGGGACTTGTGAGACTCTGAGGATCCTGGCTAACCAGCCATCGCAGATCCAGGCAGGAGGTGGCGATGACAAGCCAACCTGTTTGTGAAGAGGGCGCCGAAAGGCGCCCTTTGTCGTTTCCGACTCACTGCGATTCTCAGTTTTGCTTCGCGGTGCCTGTTCGCTCAACCCACTCATTCGTGCCATTGCTGCGCAGTGCGGTCAGGCTGTCGCGGTAGCTGATGAAGTAGCCCGTCGGTTAATACCTCAGCGCCAGCGGCGGAAGATCAGCGAGGTGTTGACGCCGCCAAAGGCAAAGTTGTTGTTCATCACGTAGTCGTTGTGCATCTCGCGAAACCCGCCTTGCAGGTAATCCAGCTCGCCGCAGTGCGGGTCGACGCAATCGAGGTTGAAGGTGTGCACGTATTGGTCGCGGTTCATCATTTCGATGCTGAACCACGACTCCAGCGCGCCACAGGCGCCCAAGGTGTGGCCGAGGAAACTTTTTTGCGAGCTGATCGGCATGCGGCTGCCGAACAGGCTGTGGGTGGCCAGCGTTTCGGCGGTGTCACCTTGATCGGTGGCGGTGCCATGGCCGTTGACGTAGCCGATGGCGCCGGGTTCAAGCCCGGCGTCTTCCAGCGCCAGCTCCATCGCGCGGCGCATGGTTTTCTGTTCCGGGCGCGTGGTGTGCTGGCCGTCGGCGTTGCTGCCAAAACCCACCAGCTCGGCGTGGATGTGCGCACCGCGGGCCAACGCGTGTTCGAGTTCTTCGAGCACCAGCATGCCGCCGCCTTCGCCGATCACCAAGCCGTCACGGCCGCTGTCGTAAGGGCGCGGGCTGGTTTGCGGCGCGTCGTTTTTCAGGCTGGTGGCGTACAGCGCATCGAACACCATGGCTTCGGTGGGGCACAGCTCTTCGGCGCCGCCTGCGAGCATCAACGGCAAACGGCCGAACTTGATCGCCTCGTAGGCATAACCAATGCCCTGGCTGCCGCTGGTGCAGGCGCTGGACGTGGGAATCAGCCGCCCGGTGAGGCCGAAAAAGATGCTGATATTCGCTGCCGTGGTGTGCGGCATCATGCGCACGTAGGAGTTGGCATTCAGGCCCTCGGCCACCGAGTTCAACAGCATATTGCCGAACGCCTTGATCTCGTCGGTGCTGCCGGTGGACGAGCCGCAGGCCACGCCCATGCGCCCGTCCTTGATCGATTCATCGCCGAGCAACCCGGCATCCTGCAACGCTTGCTCCGCCGCCCACACCGCCAGGCGTGAGACGCGGCCCATGCTGCGCAGTTGCTTGCGCGTCCAGTGCGCGGGCACCACAAAGTCGTCGATTGGCCCGGCCAGGCGTGTGTTCAATTCGATGAAGCGGTCCCACTCGTCCATGCGCCGAATGCCGCTGCGGTTGGCGCGAAAGTTGGCGGCGATGGTCTCCCAATCGCTGCCCAACGAGGTCATGCCGGCCATGCCGGTGACTACAACGCGCTTCATCAGCACAGGCCTCCATTCACGGCCAACACCTGGCGCGTGATGTAGCTGGCTTCGGCCGACATCAGAAAGTTCACCGCGCCGGCGACTTCTTCCGGGGTGCCCATGCGTTGCGCCGGGATCATCTTCATCAGTTCTTCGACCGGCACGTTTTCATCCAGCATTGCGGTGTCGATCAAGCCGGGAGCGACGCAGTTGACGGTGATCTTGCGCTTGCCCAGCTCGATGGCCAGCGCCTTGGCCGCGCCGATCAGGCCAGCTTTCGAGGCGCTGTAATTGACCTGCCCACGGTTGCCGATCAACCCGGAAACCGAGGTGATGCAGACGATACGGCCAGCGGCGCGCCGACGAATCATCGGCATCATTACCGGGTGCAGCACGTTGTAGAAGCCGTCGAGGTTAGTGCGCATCACCACGTCCCAATCGTCTTCCGACAAGGCCGGGAATGCGCCGTCGCGGGTCAGACCAGCGTTCAAGACCACGCCGTAATAGGCGCCGTGCTGTTCCACATCGGCCTCCAGGATGGCTTTGCAACTGGCGCGGTCTGCCACATCAAATTGCAGCACGCGCGCCTTGCGGCCCAAGGCCTCGACCTCGGCCTGCACCGCGTCGGCTTCAACCCGGCCACTGCGGCAATGCAGCACGATGTCATGCCCGGCCTGCGCCAGGCGCAGGGCAATGGCGCGGCCGATGCCACGGCTGGAGCCGGTCACCAGTACGGATTCAGTCATGGCGTTTGGTCCTTCAATTCAGCTAAATAGTGGGTCGCCTGCGGCGGTCGAAATACGTTCAGGCGCGCGCTGGCCTGGATACCCACGCCGGTGAGGTGGCATTCGAACACACCCATGCCGTTGTCGTCCTCCAGCGAGCGCAGACCGTGGATGTGCAGCTCGGCGCCTGCGGGGAAGTGCTCAACGTTGCACACAAACTTGCGCGTGCCCAGCAGGAAACCGAGTTCCGCCGCCTGGCCTTTTTGGCGCGCGTGGCAACCGGCATACGCGGCCACGCTCTGCGCCATCAGCTCGATACCGACCCAGGCGGGCAGGCTGCCGTCGGGCCGGTTGAACAGGCCACCGGGCGTGACGGTGGCGCGGGTGTGAACCTGCTCTTCATCGAACGACAGCACCTGGTCGATCAGGATCATGTCGCCCGCGTGGGGCAGCAGTTCGGCGAGTGGCCAAGTGATCATGGGGCCTCTGCAATAATCAGGCTGACGTTGTTGCCGCCGAAGGCAAACGAGTTGCTCATCAGGCAGCGTTTTTTCAAAGTGTCGCCAGCGTGCGCCCACTGTAACCCCGGCAGCGCCGGGTCGGCCTGGCCGTCCCACACGTGCGGCGGGATCACGCCGTGGGCCAGGCTCAGCCAGCAGAACGCGGCTTCCAATGCTCCCGCAGCGCCGAGTGTGTGGCCGCTCATGGGCTTGGTCGATGAGCACGCCACGCCGTTGGGGAACACGCTGGCCACGGCCAGGCTTTCCATCGCGTCGTTGTGGTGGGTCGCGGTGCCGTGCAGGTTCAGGTAACCGAGCTGCTCGGGCAGCCGTTTGGCGCTGGCCAAGGCCTTGCGCATCGCCTGCAACGCACCTTTGCCGGTGGGTTCGGGCGCCGAAATATGGTGCGCGTCGCAGCTCGCGCCGCTGCCCAGCAAGGCGATGGGTGCGGTTTGCCGGCTCATCACGAACAGCACGGCCGCTTCGCCGATGTTGATGCCATTGCGGTTCACTGAAAACGGGTTGCAGCGTTGGTTCGACACCGCTTCCAGCGCGGCAAACCCGTTAAGCGTCAGTTTGCACAGGCTGTCCACGCCGCCGCAGATCACCGCATCGCACACGCCAAGGTCGAGCAGGCGCTGGGCACTCATCAAGGCGCGGGCGCTGGAGGTGCAGGCGGTGGAAATAACGTAAGCCGGGCCGCTTAATTGCAGCCACTCGGCGAGAAAATTTGCCGGGGCGCTGAGCTCCTGTTGCTGGTAGTCGTAGTCGCCGGGGAACTGCTGGTCGCGCAGGTAACGCGCGATGCCACGGCTGGCTTCGTCGATGCCCGAGGTGCTGGTGCCCAACACAACGGCCACGCGTGAGGCGCCATAGGTGTGGATCGCTTGGCGGATCTCATCTTCGATCTGCAGCGCCGCTTCCAGCAGCAACTGATTGTTGCGGCTGCTGTGCTGGTTCAGTTGCACCGGCAGGCTCGCCAGTGCGCCATGCACGCCGGCCACCGGCACCACGCGCTCAGGCACCCAGCCGCTCTCGGCGCGCATGCCCGAACAGTCACCGGCGAACAGGCTGCGGCTGACCTCGGCCTGGCCACGGCCGAGGGCGCAGATCACGCCGAGTGCATTCAGGTAGACCGTCATCGCTCAACCCCCAGCGGCGTGACGCGGTAGCTCAACGGCTGACCGCTGATGTTCACGCTGAACACCTGCGACGACTGATACACAATTTGCCAATGCCCCGGCAACGTGCGCGTGAGGTCCATCGCCTGGGCGCTCGGGTAAAGCGCGCGCAGCTCATCCGCTGAGGTCAAGGCAAACAGCAAGGCGGCAAACAGCTCGCGCGCCTGCGGATTGGGCGGCAGCAAGCCATCGGCCTGCCACTGGCCATTGACCAGCTTTTGCCGGGCCAGAGGAATGCCCAGCGGGTCCATCATCGACCAGCGAAGGGCGGCGCCTTCGCGCTGAATCACCAGCAGCCAATCCTGGCTTTGCCCGCCTTCCTTGCGTTGCACATGCAATTGCATCGGCAAGGCCAGCGCCGGGTTTTTCTCGGGCAGCGGTGGCTGGCTGGCGCAGGCGCTCAGCAGCAATAGGCAGCCCATCAAGAACAGGCGGATCATGTAGCGGCGCTCGTTAAAGGTTTACGCGCCACGCAGTTCACCAGGGTTTCTTCACGCTGGCCCACCGGCGGCGGCTTGCGCAGGCCCAAGCGTTCGAGCAGGCCGAAATCGCCGGTGCGGCTCCACCACAAATACGGGTACGAGACGTTTTGCGGGCCGAATTCAAAGCCCTGCTCGCGCAGCATGTCCAAGTATTCTTCAGCGCTTTTTTGTACGTGCATCGGGTGGCGGAACAGCCAGCGAATCACCCACGTGTCGATATACGCTTCGGTGGACTCGGCAAACAGCAAATAGCCGCCCGGCTTGAGCACCCGGTAAAACTCCTGGAGTGCGCGATGCTGTTCTACCAGATGGTGAAAGGTCTGATGGCAGAACAAAATGTCGACGCTCGCGTCCGGCACCTCCAGGGTCGCACAGTCGCTGCCGACCAGCTCGACGGCCAAGCCCTGGCGCGCGGCTTCAGCCTTGCTCAGTGCCAGGCTGTGAGGGTCGGCATCCAGGCCAATCAGGCGCTGCGGCGCGAACACTTGCTGCAACAGCTTGAACGATTTGCCCTGACCGCAACCGGCGTCGAGCAACACCGGCGCCACGGGCAACGGCTCGCTGAACAAACCGTGCAGGTCGTTGATCGCCACGCGCAACACACGGTGCTGCCAGGTGTGGCTACGCAGGAACCACAGGCCGAAGCGGGTTTCTTCCACGTAGTTTTTGCTCAGGTATTGGCTGCTCACGCGGCATCCCCTGCACAAATCTCCGACAACACCCGCAAGCGCCGCTTGGGCTCGCTGACAAACGGGTTGCGCTGATCCCACGCGTAGCCTGCGAGGATTGCGCTGATCATCCGGCGAATGTCGTTGGAGCTGCCAGGGTGAAAAATCACATCCTGGAACGTCCCCGCGTACCAGCCTTCGACGTAGCAGCGGAAGGTGTCGACACCGCGCTTCAACGGCTCGGCAAACTCGCGTTGCCAGTCCACCGTTTCGCCCATGAGTTGGCGATGCAGCAGGCCTGCGGCCATGCTCGCCGAACGCATGGCGATGGTCACGCCGGAGGAAAATACCGGGTCGAGAAATTCCGCCGCATTGCCCAGCAACGCAAAGCTTGGGCCGTGCAGGGTTTTGACGTTGGCCGAGTAGCCGCTGAGCGTGCGCGCCGGCGTATCCCACACGGCGTGTTGCAGCACGCGCGCAAGGCTTGGGGTTTCGGCGATAAAACCGCGCAGGCAGGCGTCCAGGTCTGCGTCGCGGCCTTCGAAATGCTGCTTGGCGGCGACCACGCCCACCGAGCAACGGCCGTTGCTGAACGGGATGGTCCAGAACCAGATGTCGCGATGGGTCGGGTGCGTGGTGATGAGGATCTTGCTGCGGTCGAAGCCTGGGTGTTCGATACGGTCTTCAACGTGGGTAAACACCGCTTGGCGCACCGGGAAATTCGACGGTGCTTCCAGGTCCAGCAGGCGCGGGAGCACGCGGCCGTAGCCGCTGGCGTCGAGCACGAAGGCGGCTTTGAGGTGATACTCGCTGCCGTTTTCGCGGCGCACGTGCAAGTAGCGGCACTTGCCTGCCATGTCCACGCCGACAACGCTTTCACCGTAGCGAATCTCCACGCCTTGCAGCGCCGCCTGATCGGCCAGCAACTTGTCGAACGCGCCGCGCTGTACCTGGTAGGTGATGGGCTTGCCGTTGCTGAACGTGTCACCAAAATCAAACGCGCTGTAACGCTCGCCCCACGCGAACGCGGCGCCGGTTTTCACCTGAAAACCCGCCGCCTGCACGGCGTCGAGCATGCCGGCTTCTTCGATAAAGTCGATGCAGTGCGACAGCAGGCTCTCGCCAATCGAGAAACGAGGGAAATGCTCACGCTCGATGATCAATACATCATGCCCGTTGCGCTTTAGCAGCGCGGCGGCGATAGCGCCGGATGGCCCTGCACCGATCACTACTACCTGGCGACGTTCCATTTCAACTGTGGGCACGAAGGCTCCTTGCCACTTTGGCGATATTCACATTCATAAGGCGTGCTTCTGATGGCCGGCCCAAGGCGCCAGCATAAAGCTGAACGCCAGGCCCAGGCTGACCGACAGGCCGAAATTACTCACGGCCGGTGTACTCGACACCGCCAGCAGGCCAAACGACAACCAGGTCGTCAGCGCCGCCAACAGCGTACCTAAAAGACTCACGGCAGGGCCGCCGATTTGCTCGCGCATCAAAATCGCATAGTCGACGCTGATCGCCGTGACCAACAGCAGGCCGAACAGGCTGAACAGGGTCAGCGGCTGGCCTAGCCAACCCAGGCTGGCCAAGCTGCAGAGTGCCGCGAGCAGCGGCAGGGCGACGATGCGCAAGGCACCGCCGACACCGAACGGCAGTATCAGCAACAGCACGATCAGCACGCACGACATCAACTTCAATTCAGCCGCGCTGATCTGCGTGTCGGCGAACACCCGGTTCAAATCGCCGAGGCGATCCACCAACTGCACGCCGGGTAAATCCAGCGCCTGCACCCGCAGCAACGCCGGGCTGTTCAAGCCTTGCAGGCTGACCATCGCCGCCACGCCGCCGTCCACCTGGCCCAGCCACAGCGTGCGCCAGGGTTCGGCCAATGGGCCGATCAGCGAGGCGTCGATGTCTTCGGTGGGCAGCGCTTGCAGTTGCGCTACTTCGGCCTGCAAGGCGCTGGCGGGCACGCCGAGGTCGACCAGCGGCTGCCAGAATGGCGCCAGCCTGCTCAGTGCATCGCGCAGTTGTTGTTGCTCGGCGGGCAAACTGACCAGTTGGTTGAGCGCCAAATAGCCCTGCAGCTTGTTCATGTTGACCAGTTGGTCCAGGCGCTGGCCCAGCGCAGCCTGGCGTTCCAGCAACTGTTGTTGATTGTCCGCGCGCACCAAAAAGAATTGGCTGGTGGGCTGGAAGCCGGTGATGCGCGCCACGGCTTGCGCCTCTTGCAGCAACTGCGGCGGCGCGCCGATCCATTGGCGAATATCGTTTTTGCTGTTCAACTGCCACAGGCCACCGGCGCAAAACAGCAGCACCCACACCAGCAGCACCGCGCTTGGCACGCGTTTGATCAACCCGGCACGCAACTGCCACAGGCCTTCGGCGATGCGCAGCGGCCATTGCGCGGGGCGCAGTTCAACGCCCTTGAGCAGCGCGGGCAACAGGCACACTGCAGACAAGTAAGCGCCGAGCAGACCAGCGGCGGAGAACACCGCGATTTGCGTCAAGGCCGGAAAAGGCGTCCAGGCCAGCGCCAGGTAGCCGATGCAACTGGTCGCCAGGCTCAGGCTCAGGCCCGGCAGCGTGAGGCGCAACGCCGGCCAACTGCGCCATGGCTGCAGGCTCCAGCTTTTCGACAGGTAGTGCAGCGGGTAATCCACCGCCACGCCGATCAGGCTGGAACCCAGCACCAGGGTCATCACGTGCATATGGCCGAACAGCGCCACGCACGCCACCGCGCCAAACAGCATGCCCACCAGCACCGGCACAAAGGCCAGCAGCACGCGCCAGCGACGGAACGCCAGCAACAGCAGTAACAGAATGCCCAACGTTGCGCCGCCGCCGACCCAGGTGATTTCGCGGCTGGCCTGTTGCTGCCCATTGGCCGCGTAGAGCAAACCGCTGGCGGCGAGCAATTGCGCGCCGTGTTCGCTGGCTTGCGCACGGCTGGCCTGAAGCAAGTCGGCCACTTGCACCGGCAGTTTCATGTCGAACGCATTGCCGGTGGTGCGCGCACGCAGCATCACCCAGCTCTTGCCGTCGGCCTCGGCTATCAGTGCGCCGCTACCGATGTCCAACTGCACCGAGCCATGCTGCGGCTGGCTGTTCTGGATGCGCCCGGTAAGGCCCAGCCAGTCGTCCTGGCTTGGCACCAGGCTGAACCCGGTGAACGGGTCGAACAGCGCCTGCACACGCTGTTGAATAAACGCCTCGGGCTGCTCGATCAGTTGCTCGCGGTCCTTGGCTGAAAGCATCGCCAACCGCCCGCGCAGCAGTTGCTCACGCAGCGCCGGCAAGTCGGCTTGCAGGTTCCACTGGACCTTTTCAAATAGCCCGCTGGCCTGCCAGCGTTCGCCCAATTGTTGCGCCACCGCCACGGCTTGCTGGCGCTCGGCATGCCCCACGAGTACCAGCATCTCGCGGTTCAACGGCTCCTGCATGCGCTGTTCGGCTTGCTGCTCCAGTGCATCCGGCGTGTTGCCTGGCACCAACTCCATCAGGTTGGCCGACAACGGCGCGCCATGGCGCCACTGCCAACCGGCCAGTGCCAGCACGGCCACCAGCAGCATCAGGAACAGGCGCGGTAGCAGGCGCTCACTGAGCAAAGTCATGTTGCTCCGCGTCGCTTAACGGTTGGCCTGCGGTACTGTCCTGCATGCGCAGCACGGTGCTGTCGCCCTGGGTTTCCAGCAGTTCGACTTTTTGCACCAGCGCGCCGCCGTCGATGTTGATTTGGCTGAACACTTGTTTTAGCAGCAACGAGCGCGGTATCAGCGTGAGCGTCCATTGGTTGGCTTCGCCTTGCAGCTGCAATTGAAAATCGCGCTGCAAGCCGCTGCTGTCGCCCTGCAGCACAGCGAGGAACAAGCGATTCTGCTCGGCGCCGGCGCTCTTGTTCGGCAGCAATTGCCAGCCATTGGCGTCACGCCGGGCGATGCCTTGGGCGCTGATGCGGTAATCCTGTTGCAACGGCGTTTTCAGCCGCCACAGCAAACCGTGGTCTTTGGCGAGTACGAAGGTGCCTTTGCTGACCAAGGGTTGGGGCAGCGCACGCAGGTGTTTTTCCTGGATGAAACTGCCGTGAATCACCGATGGCTTGGCTAACTGGTCGCTCAACTGCTGCACGTCAAAAGCATGCGCGCTGAAGCTCAGCAACAACCCGATCAAGGTGGGAGCGGGCTTGCTCGCGAAGAACCTGAGGGCGCGGCGTAGTGTCAGTGGACCAGCGTTATCGTTAACGACCATCGCGAGCAAGCCCGCTCCCACAGTGGATCTCATTTCAAAGCCCTTTCGACGGCGTTCGTGAAGACGTTGGGCGATGCCATTTGCATCTCGTGGCTGGCAATTTTTACCGCCACTTGCACGGTGCTGGCGCGGGTCAAACGCTCGCCGCTGGCGAGGTCGGTAATCAGGTAATTGACCTTCAAGCGATTCTCCCACTCGACCAGGCTGGCGCGCACATTGATGGTTTGGCCGAACACCGCGCCACGCACATAGCGCAGTTGCATATCGATCACCGGCCAGGCGTAGCCCGACTCCAGCATCGCCGTGTAGTTGTGCCCGATCTTGTCCAGCAGCGCGCAACGCGCCACTTCAAGGTACTTCACGTAATGCCCGTGCCACACCACATTCATGCTGTCGACGTCGAAAAACGGCACGAGGATTTCAGTGTCGCAATGCAACACACCGGGGCTACGCATGCAGCCTCCAGTGTTGCTCGGCAATGCGTTTCAGGCACAGACGCAGTTCGCCTTCCAGCGCGCGGTCTTCGATGACCGGCGCAAAGTCTTTGGCCAATTCCTCGTGCATGGCGGCCAACGCCGGTGGCAGGGCGCGCGCGTCGTCGGCCTGGGCACGCAGCCACACGCCCTGGTTGGCGGCGAGCAAGGTGGCGGCGGCGACCTGTTCGGTCAGCTCCAGCACGCGGATCGCATCGCGCGCGGCGATGGTGCCCATGCTCACTTTGTCCTGGTTATGGCACTCGGTGGAGCGCGAGAACACGCTGGCCGGCATGGTGTTTTTCAGCGCTTCGGCGGTCCATGCGCTGGTGCCGATCTGCACCGCCTTGAAGCCGTGGTTGATCATCGCGCGGTCAGCCGGGGCGCCCGACAGGTTGCTCGGCAGGCCGTGGTTGTAACGCACGTCTACCAACAGCGCGAGCTGACGGTCGAGCAGGTCGGCGACGTTGGCGACCAGGGTCTTGAGGCTGTCCATGGCGAAGGCGATGTGCCCGCCGTAAAAGTGCCCGCCGTGCAGCACGCGTTCTTCCTCGGCGTCGATGATCGGGTTGTCATTCGCGCTGTTCAGCTCGATTTCGATAAACGAACGCAGCCAGTTCAGGCTGTCGGCCAGCACGCCCAGCACATGCGGCGCGCAGCGCAGCGAGTAACGGTCTTGCAGGCGATGCAGCGGCGCGGTCGGCGCATCAATCGCCAGGTCTTTGCGCAGCCACGCGGCAACTTGCATCTGCCCCGGGTGCGGTTTGGCGGCGAACAGGCGCTCGTCGAAGTGTTCCGGGTTGCCTTGCAGCGCCACCACGTTCAACGCGGTGATGCGCGTGGCCAGTTGCAGCAGGTAGTCGGCGCGGGCAAAGGCCAGGCAAGCAAGGCCGGTCATCACGGCGGTGCCGTTCATCAATGCCAAAGCTTCTTTGGGGCGCAGCACCAGCGGCTCCCAGCCCAGCTCGCGGTGTACGTCGGCGGCGTTGCGGCGTTCGCCGCCGAACAGCACGTCGCGTTCACCGGACAAGGTGGCGGCCACGTAAGACAGCGGCGTCAAATCACCGCTGGCGCCCACCGAGCCTTCTTCCGGGATCAACGGCAGCACGTCGTGTTCGAGGAACGCGTGCAGGCGCTCAAGCAGTTCCACACGCACCCCGGAAACGCCGTGGCACAGCGACTGCAAACGCGCCGCCAGCACCGCGCGCGTGGCTTGGGCGTCGAGCAACTTGCCCAGCCCGCAGCCGTGGAAGGTGTACAGATGACGCGGCAACGCCTCGACGTGCTGCAACGGCACCGCCACCACGCACGAGTCGCCGTAGCCGGTGGTTACGCCATAGATCACGCCTTCCTTGTTCAGCAACGAGTCGAGGAACTGCGCGCCTTTGGCGATGCGCTGGCGATACGCCGCATCGTCCTGCAATTGCGTGGGCGCCTGACGGTTGGCCAGGGCCAGCACGTCCTCAATGCGCAACGCGCGTTCGCCAAAAGTTACCGGCTCAAGATGCGGGGTCATCGGTTTTCCAGAAAGGGTAAAAGTTGAACCATTGTTGGGGCGCTTGCAGGCAGAACTCGCCCAGGCGTGCGGCGTAGCGCGCGGTCCACACGGCAATCACTTGCTCGCGGGTGCTGCGCTTCCATTCGATCAAGTCGGCAAACGGCTCGATGCTCAGGCGGTAGCGCTTGTCGTGTTTGAGGCACATCAGCAGGTTCACCCGGCATTTGAGCAAGCCGGCCAGCAGCCATGGGCCTTGCGGGAAGGCGGCGGGCTGCCCGAGGAAATCCACGCGCACCGTGCGCCCACCGTGCAGCGGCACGCGGTCGCCGGCAATCGCCAGCCACTCGCCCTCGTCCAGGCGCTGGCTGAGCAGCAGCATGGTGGCCGGGTCCAGTTCGCTGACCTGAATCAAGCGCAAATGCGTGGCGCCGGCTTCGCCCAGCAGGCGGTTGAAGTGTTCGGCGTGCTTGGTGTGCACCAGCACGTTCATGGTGACTTGCTCGCCTATTTCGGCGAGCGCGCGGCACACTTCAAGGTTGCCCAGGTGCGCGCCCACCAGCATCTGCCCGCGCCCGCCGCGCAGTTGCCCGCGCAACTGCGCCGGGTCGTGGATTTCGATGTGTTCGATGCGCAACTTGCCGTTCCACACGTCGAGCTTGTCGAGCAAGGACTCGGCGAAGGCCATGAACTGGCCGTAGACTTTTTTATGCGTGGGGCGCAGTTCATCGCGCCCGCTCCAGTCGGCCAGGCGCTGTTGGTACTGCCAGGCGCTTTGGCGCGCGGTGCGGCCGAACACAAAGAAGTACAGCACGATGGCGTACAGCAACGGGCTCAACAGGCGGCGGCCGAGTACCTTGGCGGCGACCGCCGTGAATTTCATTAGCCAGAAGCTGCCACGCTCCTTGCGGTCGGCCCAATGCCTGGTGCTGTCGCTCATGCCTGCCACCGTCGCCACAGGATCATCGGCGCGCGCAGCAACATGCCGAAAAACAGCCGGGTGTGCATGGCTGAAATACGCACATTGTCGTGGAATAAACGAAAGTGCGAGAGCCCGTCGGCGGGGTAATGCACCTGCGTCGGCAGCCAGCGCATCGGCTGGTTGCGCCAGGCCAGGCGCACCAGAATATCGGAGTCAAAATCCATCCGCGTGCCGATGTACGCCGAGTCCATCAGGGCCAGCGTGGGCGCCAGCGGGTACACGCGAAAGCCGCACATCGAGTCGCGAATCTGCAACGACAAGGTGTTGATCCACACCCACACGTGGGTCAGATAGCGCGCGTACAGGCGGCCTTTGGGCACGCTGTCGTCGTACTCGGGGTAGCCGCAGATCAGTGCGTTGGGGTGGGTGCGCGAGGCATCGAGGAAGCTCTCGACTTCGCGCAGGTCGTGCTGGCCGTCGGCGTCCACTTGCAGCGCGTGGCTGAACCCCATTCGCGTGGCTTCGCGGAAACCGGCCATCACCGCGCCGCCTTTGCCTTGGTTGCGCGGCAAGGTCAGCAAGGTGACGTTTTGCAGGGTCGCCAGTTGCGCCAGTACCGCCGCGCAGGCTGGGCTGCTGCCGTCGTCGACCAGCAAGCAGGGCAGGCCGCTGTTTAACAGGCTGCGGATGACGGCCGGCACGGCGGCTTCATGGTTGTAGACCGGGATCAGGGCGCAGGGGTTATGCATGCGCGTCCACCAGTTGGATGCGGCCGCTGGAGCAGGCGGCGACGCCGTTGCGGTAGGCGAAATACAGTTTGCTGCGCTCTTGATCAAAGCGCAGGTGCAGTTCGATGTGGTCGCCGGGGCGCACCAGTTGCTGGAACTTGAGCACTTCCATGCCGGCAAAGCTGCCGGGCAGGTCGAGCAGTTGCTGGCCGAGGTTGAAGGCCCACTCCACCTGTACCACACCTGGCAGCACCGGCGTTACCGGGAAGTGCCCGCTGAAATAGGCCAGGTCCGGCGGGACGGCCAGTTGCAAGGTCCATTCACCGTTGGCTTCGACTTGCTCCAGTACGTGCGGCGTTTTCGGCCGCGGCGCGAGTAACAGCGCGGCGACATCTGCCTGCGGCAGTTTGCCTTGTGCATTCAGCGGTAACTGGCGCAGCAAACGCCAGCGGCGTGGCAGCGCCAGGGCTTCGCAATGTTGGCTCAGGTGTTGGCGCAATGCCTGGGTGACGGCGCGGCGGCCTTGATTGCGCAGCGCATGCAAACCCTCGGCGCTGAGCACCACCAGCGCGCCGAGGGAGGCGCGGTTTTCCTGCACCACGCCCAAGCGGGTTTCGGCGACCCAGGCGTGGGCCATCAGCGCTTGTTCGAGCATGGGCAGCGAGATGCGTTTTTCTTCCAGTTTGACGATGCGGTCCAAGCGACCCAGCAGTTCAAAACGGCCATCAGCCTGCAGGCGGGCCGCATCGGCGGTCTGTTCGATATGCCCGGCGGGCAAGTAAGGTGAGGCAACGCGCAGCGCACCCTCGGCATCCTGGCTCAGTTGCACGTCGGCAAACGGCTGCCACGGCTGCGCGCCCTGGCGCCAGGCGATGCCGCCGGTTTCCGAGCTGCCGAAAATTTCCGTCGGCCATTGCTGCAAACGCTCGTAGAGGCTGGCGGCGGCCTCAATCGGCAGGGCGCCGCCGGACGAAAACACCCGGCACACCTGGCTCAGCGCGGGCCAATCAAGGTTATCGCCCATGCGCTTGAGCAGCGCCGGGCTGGCGACCCAGGCAAATTGCGCATGCTCGCGGCTGGCGCGCTGCACGTCTTCGGGGAACGCCAACTGTTGGCGCACAAAGGTGCGCCCGGAACACAGCGGCCACAACACGCGAAACAGCAAGCCGTAGATATGTTGCGTGGCGACGCTGCCGATGATGCACGCGCCTTTGAGGTCCGCGCCCCACAGGCTTTCCAGCGCCGCCACTTCGTTGGCCAGTTGGCGCAGGGTTTTGTCGATACGCTTGGGCTCGCCGCTGGAGCCGGACGTGCACAGGCTGAGTTGGCAAGTGTCCAGGTCGAGCGCGGCGGCGCTCAACGGCGCTTGATACAGCGCGTCCAAGTCGCCCTCTGTAACCAGCCAAGCGTCAACGTCAGCGCTCCAGCGTTGGCGGGTTTGCGCTTGCAGGTCGGCCGGCAGCAACACGCAGGCACCCGCACGCCAGGCGCCCAGCAGGGCAATCGCCAGCAAGCCGGCGTCTTCCAGGTGTACCGCCAAACGCTGAATGCCACGCGCTTGCAGGCCTGCCGCCAGGCTCAGGGAGTGTGCCCACAGCTGGGCGTGGTTCATCGCAGGTTCGGTGGTGACCGAACGCTGTTGCAGCGGCTCAAGCAACAGGTGCTCAAGTTTTAAACCTTCCATACGCGGCCTCGAACCCTTTGTCGTACCAGCCATTCCACGGCAAACAAAAGCCCCATCAGCCCGTAGGCGATAAAGCCTGTGTACAACGTCCACCAGCTCAACGGCGCCCACAGGGTGAGGGCGGCGGCGAGCAGGCCATTACACAAAAAAAATACACTCCACACCACCGTGACCTGGCGCGTATACACCAGCGCTCTGGGCGGCAGCTGCGGTTCGCTGATGCGCGCCATGCGCTCGACCATCGGCGGGCCGTATTTCAGGCTCAAGCCAAACAGCCCCAGCATGAACGCGCTGACCAGGCTTGGGTACCAGCGCAGCAAGTGCGGGCTGTCAAACCAGGCCAGCGCCAGGCAAAACACAATCGCCGCCACGGCCATCCAGCGGCTGCCGGGTTGCTGCGCGCCCATCAGCGCGCGCAACAACCACAGGCTGCCCAGCAGCAGGCCGAATTGCCACGGCGCAAAGTGTTCGGTGCCGTAATACACCGCAAACGGGTACAGCAGCCCCGCCAGCAACAGGCCAAGGCCGATCAGCCGGCTCATGCGGCAGGTTGCACCAGACGGTACACCGCCTCAACCACGTCGCTTACCGTGCGCACCGCTTTAAACTCTTCGGCGGCGATTTTCTTGCCGGTCTGGCGCTTGATGTGGTCGATCAGGTCGACGGCATCGATGCTGTCGATTTCCAGGTCCTGGTACAGGTTGGCGTCGAGTGTGACGCGCGCAGGTTCCAGTTCAAACAGTTCCACCAAGGCGTCGCGCAGGGTGTTGAAAATATCGTCACGAGTTTGCATGGTCCGCTCTCAAGCTGCCTGTCTGGCTGTGACGAACGCCGCAAGGCTGGCCACATTGGTGAAGTGATTGCGCGTGTCCTTGGCGTCGGCGTCGATCTTGATGCCGTACGTTTTCTGAATCGCCAGGCCCAATTCCAGGGCGTCGACCGAATCCAGGCCCAGGCCTTCGCCGAACAGGGTTTGCTCGCTGCCAATGTCGTCGGCGCTGATGTCTTCCAGGCCCAGGGCCTCGATGATCAGCATTTTTATGTCGTGCTCAAGGCGGTGTTGGTCGCTCATCTTCGGCGAGCTCCTTAATAAAATAGTGGTGCAGGTAATCGTTGAGCTTGCGTGAAGCCTGAGGCGCTGGGCCGAGTGTTGCGAACGCCTGCGGTTCTATATCGGCACCCACGCGCAAACTGAAGTGAAAGCGGCGTTTGGGGATGCGATACCAGGGTTCGGCTTTGGTCAGGGTGGTGGGGCTGACCTTGATCACCACCGGCGTGATGACCGTTGCACCGCGCAGCGCAATGGCCGCGCCACCGCGATGAAACGCCGGCATTTGCCCCGGCGAGGTGCGCGTGCCCTCCGGGAAAATGATCAGCGTCTGGCCTTCACGCAGGGCGTCGGCGGCGGCATCGAGCATGTCGGCGCTGCCGTCATTGCTGATGTAGCCTGCGTCGCGCACCGGCCCACGGGTGAACGGGTTTTGAAACAGGCTCTGCTTGATCACGCAGTTGGTTTGGCGCATCAGGCCGATCAGGAACACCACGTCGATCAGCGACGGGTGGTTGGCGATGATCATCTGGCCTGGGCGGCCAAGGTTTTCGGCGCCTTCGACGCTGTAGGTCAGCACGCCTGCGCGCTGCATCAAACGGATAAAAAACCAGAACAGTGTGCTGATGGTGTGGCGGGCGCGGCGCTGGTGTTTTTGCGCACTCCCTGGCAAGCAACTGAGCAACGGCAACACCAGTAAGCGCAGGCACAGCCCGCCGACGCCGAACATGAAGAAGCTCGCGGCGGTGGCGAACAGGCGCCAGTAATAGGCGTCCCGTGGCTTGTTGTTCAGGGCTTGCGTTGCCAGTTCCATACGCGGTTCTTCCAGGCATGTTGGCAGGCGCCCTGTTCAGTCAGCAGGGTGCGTAGCAGGTTCAGGGCGTGGGGCCACTGGGTTTGAGTGGGTTGGACAGTGCCGGTGGTGAGTTCCAGCTGCCACTCGTCGCCGGGTGTCAGCAGCAGGCCGAGCGCGTAGGGGAAGGGCACGTCAACGATCCAGTTGGCATAGGCTTCGGGCGCTTGTTCTTCGGTGATCACCAGCAATACCGCCGGCGCGCCTTCGTTGAGCAGCGCGGCGGCTTCAAGCAGGCCGTGTTCCAGGCCATCGCCGGCGGCGGCAAGCGCGGTCATTTCGCTGGTTTCGTTACGCAGGATCGACCACAGGCCAATCACCGCGTTGTGCACCGACAGGCTGAACTGGGTGGGCGACAACGGCTCGTCGTTGGCCAGATCGCTCAGAATATCGAGGGTGCGCGGGGTTTCGCCGTGCCGGGAAATAAACACCAGCGGCAGGTTTTGCAGGCCCTCAGCCAACGGCCAGCCCACGCTGAAAGCCATGCGCGCCAAGCGGCTCAGGCGCCGACGCTGCATGGCCGGCAGGAATGACACGTCGGGGGCGGCAACACTGGCGGGCAGCAACACGGGTGCTTGGCACCAGGCACGCCAGTCCTGCGCACTCTCCAGGCCAGGAGCCCAGGCGCGCCATTGGGCGATGTTGAAGTTGATCACTGAGACGTTATCCCGCCCCTGCGGGCTTCCATATGCGGCCGTTGGCCCCGAAAACCGGGACAGCGAGCAATGGCCGAATGGCGCGCATTATCCCGGTGCTGCGGGGTTCTAGCAAACTTTGGTAAAGAATTATTCACAGCTGATTACAATTTTTAGCGAACGATTTATAGATTGTCCGCTACTGCACGCCTGATGGGGTTATAGGACTATTCCTTTTGATCGGTCAGAGGCGTATGACAGTGACTGCGAATCTGGCCGCGCAATGCAGCAGTGCACGCACAAACGAGGTAGCTAACAGGCGCTTTTGCCCTCTACACTCGAACATTCATTGAGACGCGGAGGTTTTTCCATGCGGCGCGTGGTGTTCAATCAAAAAGGCGGCGTTGGCAAGTCCAGCATTGCCTGCAACCTGGCGGCGGTCAGCGCCAGTGAAGGCTACAGAACCCTGTTGGTGGACCTCGATGCACAAGCCAACTCAACCCAGTACCTCACCGGGCTGACCGGCAACGATATACCGATGGGCATTGCCGAGTTTTTCAAGCAAACCCTGTCCAGCGGTCCGTTTTCGAAGAAAAACCGGGTGGATATCTACGAAACTCCGTTCGACAACCTGCACGTGATCACCGCCACGGCCGAGCTTGCCGACTTGCAGCCCAAGCTTGAGGCCAAGCACAAGATCAACAAGCTGCGAAAGCTGCTGGATGAGTTGAGCGAAGATTACGACCGGATCTACCTGGACACGCCGCCAGCATTGAATTTTTATGCGGTATCGGCACTGATCGCCGCTGATCGTGTACTGATTCCCTTCGATTGCGATAGCTTCTCGCGTCAGGCGCTGTACGGCCTGCTGGCTGAAATCGAAGAATTGAAGGAAGACCACAACGAAGGCCTCGAAGTGGAAGGCATTGTGGTCAACCAGTTCCAGGCCCGCGCGAGCCTGCCGCAGCAGATGCTCGATGAGTTGATTGCCGAAGGGTTGCCGGTGCTGCCGGTGTACCTGACCAGCTCGGTGCGCATGCGCGAGTCGCACCAGCAGAACAAGCCACTGATTCACCTGGACCCGCGGCACAAGCTGACGCAGCAGTTTGTGGAATTGCATAACCTGCTCGAAAACGCCTGACCCAAAGCGCAACACCCAACCCACGGTGGGAACGGGCTTGTGTGGGAGCCGGGCTTGCTCGCGATGCAGGCACCTCGGTATTTCTGTTAGACCGAGGTGATGCCATCGCAGGCAAGCCAGCTCCCACATGTTGACCGCATTCCTGCAGGCGCTTTGGAGTTATCCCACGCGAGGTGTAGGAAGGGTCTGGCAAGCGGGGGTGTGCCTTGTCTCATTGCCTACAGATAAGCCAGAATCGCCCGGCTTGTGCGTCTGGATGGGCGTCTCTAAGGTTCTCCGGTCACTGAATGTTCAGTGATCGGGTTTAGTAGCCTGCAGAACATCTTAAAGCGTACAAGCTCCATCTTTGATGGTGGCTGTGCGCAGGGCACTTTCGGGTGCGCCGGTCTTTTCGATGTTCCCCGGTCTACTAACCTGCGTTCAGCTGCCACCCTTAGTTCTTCGGTCAGGACCTTCCTGAACGTGATGGTGGCTGTACGAAGGGCGCTTTCGAGCGCGCCGGTTGCGTCTCCCCGGTCTACTAACCTGCGTACAGATGCCACCCTCCGTTTAGTAGCGGCTGGTTGCGGCTCCCGCTCGGAGACGATCCATGGTTAACCTTTATACCGTTGCACCCAACCTGCCCACCGAAACCCTCGTGCTCAACAGTTACGAAACCTTTTCCTCCGTCCGCACGCTGTTACTCAACCTGTCCAACGACCTCACCGGCGAACACCGCGACGTGGCCCTGGCGATTCATCAACTGAGCGAACTCGGCGTCATGTTGGTAAGCCAGATAATGGACCGCGAAACCCCCGCAGCCTCAAGGTAAAACGCGCTCGAAATGTGGGAGGCAGCAAGCCGCCTCCCGCACTAGACACCTTGGCTACGCAGCCAGCTCATCAACTGCGCCAGCGCAAATGCCCCGCTCTGGCGCGCCACTTCGCGGCCATTCTTGAACAGAATCAAACTGGGGATCGAACGAATCCCCAGCTGCGCCGAAAGCTGCTGATTGGCCTCGCTGTCGAGCTTGGCCAACCGGCACCTGCCCGCCAGTTGCCCAGCCGCCTGTTCAAACACCGGCGCAAACGACTTGCACGGCCCACACCACTCGGCCCACACATCCACCAGCAACGGCAGGTCGCCCTTGATCTGGCTGGCGTAGTCGCCCTGTTTCAGCTCAAAAGGTTTGCTCAACAACACCGGCTGCTTGCACCGCCCGCACTTGGGCGCATCGCTCAGGCGTTCGCCGGGGATACGGTTGAGGCCGTTGCAATGCGGGCAGGGGATGACAAGGGGTTCGGACATCGGGGGCTCCTTGGAATTGGCCATGGAGTGAATTTGGAGTCGGCGAGCGGGTTTATCAAGGTGTGGAGCAAACGACTCATCCACTCACAGTTTACCCAAGCTGATGTGAGATCGCCTATCTAGCCTGTTGGAGCTTGTCCTGTTTTGCGCCACCCGTCTGTTTGCGAATATAGCAAATTGCGATAGTTCGAATTCAGGTTTAACCTTCATAGCAAGATGCGATAAGGATGTTGCATGCGAGTGATCAGCGAGAAAAGAATCTGGGAAGCAAAGGAGAAGTGGCCACGTTCAGCGAATGCTTTAGATGAATGGTACCGTCGGATAAAGCGCAACAGCCCTGCTGACTTCGCATCAATGAAAGGCATTTTTCCCGCGACGGATAAAGTTGGGCAGTTCCATGTGTTCGACATTGGGGGAAACAAGCTGAGGCTAATCGCTTTCGTGCGCTACCAAACGCAAAGAATTTACATCAAGTATCTGCTCGATCACCGCCAATATGAACAACACAACTGGAAGGAGAAAATCAGATGAGTGCACTCATCCGGCTCGCTGCTGAACATTGGCAATTTGTTTCACCTTTGCTGCGCAAGCCAAAAAACGAGGCGGACTACGACGTACTGGTGATTGCTCTCGACGAACTGCTGGACTTGGTCGGTGAGGATGAATCAAATCCGCTGATGAGCTTGGTGGACATTCTCAGCGACTGGATCGAAGCGTACGATCTTGAGCATCGCCCGATGCCTGTTGCCAGTGGTGTCGACGTGCTGCGCGCAATGATGCGCGAGCACGGTTTGAACCAGAGCGACCTGCCAGGGATTGGCGCCCAATCGGTCGTCTCCGAGGTGTTGAGCGGCAAGCGCCAGCTGAACGTGCGGCAAATTCGCTGGCTGGCCGAGCGGTTTGGCGTGTCGGTGGAGACCTTTATTTAGCCGAGGCACCTTTGAACACATACACACAGGTGTCATCGACCACACCGGCTTTATCGATACGCGCATTTGAAAGCACTGCCTCACATTCAAACCCGCAACGTTCTGCCACTCTAATGCTGCGAGTGTTTCGCGCGGCCGTGGTGAGTGCGATTCGCTTGGCGTTGAAGAACTCCACAGCGATGTCTCGCACCAGGGCGCACGCTTCGCTGGCGTAGCCTTTGCCCATGCTGGCGCTGCCGATCCAATAGCCTATTTCCAGGTAAGGAATGCGCAGGTCGTGAATAAACAGGCTGATGCAGCCGACCAGTGCGTCGGAGCTGTTTTCGATAATCAAAAACTTGTATTCGTTCTTGTCGGCGCTGAAGTTATCCACAGCCGTTTGCATATTGGCGTGGGCATCTTCCAGGCTGGCCGTGCCATTCGCCCATATCAAAAACTCAGCGTGGGGTTGGCTGAAATCGCTGATCAGGCAATGCATGGCCGACACTCTGTCGAGTGCCGGTGCCGCAAGGTGCAGGCGCGTACCGCGTAATAGCCCTGCCGGGATGTCCGAAAGCTTCATCGAGCGTCTCCTTATGACGAACAGCTAATTTCCAAATGCTTGCCCCAATCCGGCGGCCGCTGGGCGTATTGCTCCATCCCCGGTTGTTCCTCAAACGGCTTGCTCAGCACTTCATGCAGCCGGCGTACTTCGCTGTAATCGCCTGACTCGGCGGCCGCAATTGCGTTTTGCGCCAGGTAATTGCGCAGG
The DNA here is from genome assembly GCF_002723595.1 of Pseudomonas sp. ICMP 460. NCBI lineage: Bacteria > Pseudomonadati > Pseudomonadota > Gammaproteobacteria > Pseudomonadales > Pseudomonadaceae > Pseudomonas > Pseudomonas sp. ICMP 460. The sequence goes on along the minus strand of NZ_LKBR01000088.1, from coordinate 12,051 downwards.
ATGTACAGCGGGTTCACCGCGTGCATGCGCGCACGGCGTTTTGCCTCGTCGCGGTCGCCGTCGCGGGCTACGCGGGCGGTGTACAGCTCGGCCCAGGCATCAAACCCGGCGAGGTCGACGAAGTCATCGCGCAGCCGCGTTACGGCCAGCGCTGCCGGTTCATCGCCCAGGCGGCGGAAGAACAGCGTGTAGTCGACGCCGCTGTTCTGCATCAGTTTGAGCAAGCGCTCGAGCAGTGCCTGGTCATCGTCTTCAGCGGTGGTGAGGCCAAGCCGGCGGCGCATCAAATCCAGGTAGTGTGCCTGGTACAGCGGCAGGTACAGGCCAAGCGCCTCCTTTAATGCATCGACGCTGATAAACGGCGTCAGTGCCTGCGCCAATGCGCTGAGGTTCCACTGCCCGATGGGCACCTGATTGCTGAACGAGTAGCGCCCTTCATGATCGGAGTGGTTGCAGATGAAGTGCGCGTCAAAGTCATCCAGAAACGCGAACGGCCCGAAATCGAAGGTGATGCCGAGGATCGACATATTGTCGGTGTTCATCACGCCGTGGCAGAAGCCATAGGCTTGCCATTTTGCGATCATTTCGGCGTTGCGCTCGACGATCTCGCGGAACATCGCCAGGTAAGGCTCTGGCTGTTCGCGGCACTCGGGGTAGTGCAGGTTCAACACGTGTTCGGCCAACTCGGCCTGCTGCTCGGGCTTTTTGGTGTAGTAGAAATACTCGAAATGGCCGAAGCGAATATGGCTGGGCGCCAGGCGCAGCACCATCGCGCCGCGTTCCTGTTTCTCGCGCCATACCGGGGTGCTGGAGCCGATCACGCACGCTGCGCGGCTGCTGGGAATACCCAGCGCATGCAGCGCTTCAGAGGCCAAAAATTCGCGAATCGAAGAGCGCAGCACCGCGCGGCCATCGCCCATGCGCGAGTAAGGCGTCATGCCGGCGCCTTTGAGGTGCAGGTCCCAGTGTTCGCCAGCGGCGTTATAGACCTCGCCGAGCAACAACCCACGGCCATCGCCCAATTGCGGGCTGTAGCCGCCGAACTGATGCCCGGCATAGACCATCGCACGCGGCTCGGCGTCGGCCCACAGCGTGTGCCCGCTGAACAGTTCGGCGAACACCGGCGTTTCGGCCACGGCCGGGTCGAGGTCGAGCAGGGCCATGGCGGCGCTGCTCGCCGCTACAAGGTGCGGCTCGTCGAGTGGCTCAGGCAGTACGTGGGTTGAGAACGCGTCGCCGAGGCGTGCGAAGCGGTTGTCGAAGGTCAATTCGTCGAGGGCTTTCACCGGCCATCTCCAGCAGAATGTTTGAGCATTCTGCTGGGGATAGGGCGTTTAGTCGAGTTTGCTCGGTGGCGGTTCCGGTGCATCTTCGACTTTGCCGGCGGGCGGCTCGGGGGCGTCCTGCACAACCGCAGGGCCGACGATGGTCTTGCGGTCGTCCTCGGCCGGCACCAGTTTGTATTCCTGACCGTGCATGTTCTTGAGGTACACCTCCATCTGCCGGAACGAGATGTTGATGTGCTGCTTCTTGAACTCACGGTTGATGTAGCGGTTGACCTCATCCAGCACCGGGTTGCGGTCGCCGAGGTCACGCACGTGCATGCGCAGCTCGTGGTCGAGGGTGCTTTCGCCGAAGTTGAGGAAGTAAACGTGGGGTTCCGGGTCTTTCAGCACCCGTGGGTTTTCCCTGGCGGCCTTGAGCAACAGCTCCTTCACCAGGTCCAGGTCGGAGCCGTAGTCCACGCCGAGTTTCAGGGTGACGCGGGTGATGGTGTCGGTCAGCGACCAGTTGATCAGTTGCCCGGTGATGAAGGTTTTGTTCGGGACAATGATGTCTTTGCGGTCGAAGTCGGTGATGGTGGTGGCGCGGATGCGGATCTTGCTCACCGTGCCCGACAGGTTGCCGATGGTGATGGTGTCACCGATGCGCACCGGGCGTTCGAACAGGATGATGATGCCGGAGATGAAGTTGGCAAAGATCTCCTGCAACCCGAAGCCCAACCCCAGCGTGAGGCCTGCCGCCAGCCATTGCAATTTGTCCCAGGTCACGCCGAGCGTGGCTAAGGCCGAGACGGCGCCGATGCCGGCAATCACATACGACAGCAAGGTGGTGGTGGCATAGGCGGAGCCTTGTGCCAGATCCAGCTTGGACAGCACCAGTACTTCCAACAGGCCAGGCAAGTTGCGCGCCAGGGCAACGGTGATGCCGACGATGATCGACGCTCCCAGCAAGTCGCCGATACTGATCGGCACCATGGTGATATTCACGCCGGTGCCGCTGGAGTATTCGTAAAGGGTGATGTTGTCCAGGTAGGAGAACACGGTGATCAGGTCTTTCCACACCCAGTACAACGCCGCGATGAAGCCGCAGAGCAAGGCCAGGCGGATCAGGCGCATGGACTGTTCGTTGACCTGTTCGATGTCCAGCGTCGGCTCCTCGATCACGGCATCACCGTCACCGGCTTCCTTGGCGGCCTGGCGTTTGGCCAAGGCGCGCGCATAGGCCAGGCGCCGTGCGGCAACCCCGAGGCCGCGCACAAAGGTAGCTTCGATCACCAGCCAGAACATCAGCAGGTACAGGGTGTTGATCAAGCGGTCGCTGAGTTTGAGTGCGGTGTAGTAATAGCCAAAACACACGGCGATAAACAGCGCGACGGGCAGCGCGGTGAACATCAGGCCCACGGCTTTACGAAACAGCGAGGCCTTTTCGTGGGCCGGGCTGTGCAGCAACAGGCGGCCCAGCAGCCAGGCCATCAACGCGTAACAGGTGAGTACCACGCCGATACCCAGCACATCGTCGGCCAGCGCCGCCGGTTGGTGTTCGGCGATTGCCACCACGGCCACCAGGGCCAAGACCACCAGCCCGAGTTTGCGCACCCAGCCTTGCAGGAATTCGACCTGGGGTTTTTCCCAGCGAAAGTGCAGTTCCGCCACGCCACCCGGCGCCAGAATGCGATAAGCGGTGTAGAACACCAGCCACGCCTGGGCGATTTGCAGCAGCGCCGCGCCGAGGTTGGCGTTTTGCCCACGCGCGTCGATCTGCAGTGCGTAGCCGCACAGCGCGAGGCCCAGCGACACGGGCATCGCCAGCAAAATATTGATCAGGATGGCCTGCGGCGTATGCCACTGGCTGTCGCGCTTGAAGTGGCCGATGTCGAGGTGGACTTTGTTGAGGCGCTGGTACAGCGCTTTGCGCCGCCACAACAACACGCCGATCAACAGCAACAGCGGCAGGAACAGCAGCGGGCGCTGGGTCAGGCCGTCGTACAGTTCGCTGACGCTGGAAGCCCACGGCAGCGTGGTGACTTGCTTGCTCAGGTGTGCCGGTACGGTTTCCAGCCACTCGGTGTCCAGCGGCTTGTTGCTGGGGATCCAGAACATTTGCTCGTCGAGGGTCGCGCGCAGCGTACTGGCGGTGCTCAGCAATTGTTTCTGGTTGAGTTGCAGGGTGATCGATTCGTTAAGCAGTGCGCTCAGTTCACGGCTCAGGCGCTCGAGCAGGTCGCTGCGGGTGATCGCCAGCTCCAGCAGGGTGCGGCGCAGTTGCGGGGTGACGTCTTCCGGCGGCTGGTTGGCCAGCAAGTTGTCCACATAGGCGCTCGGCGAGCTGATCAACTCGCGCTGTTGGTTAACCTCGAACTGGTACAGGCGAATGTTGGCGATGTCGTCGGCCAGGTCGCGGTCGACGGTAAGGCGCGGCAGCGCTTGTTTCTGTTTATAGAGGATCTTGGAGAGCAGCAGGCTGCCCTTTAGTACGTTGATCTGTTCGTCCAGCGCCGAGTCGCTTTGGGTCACTGTGTCCAGTTGCTGCTTGGTCTGCAGGTTTTTCTGGGTCAGGTCGTTAAGCCGGTCGGTGCTTTTGAGCAGGTAGTCGGAGAGTTTCAGGTTAGCTGCGCTCTCCGAGGCCAAAATGCTGCTGCCGCCGGATTTTTGCGCTTCGATGGACTGTTGGGTAACGGTCTGTTGAGACTGCGCCAGGCGCTTCTGGTTGATCAGGGTTTGCAGGTCTTGAATCTCTTGCTCCAGGCGCGAGGTGCGTTCCTGGATCAGATCGTGCCGGCTGTTACCGAGGTCTTGCAGCTGGCTGTTGCCGGCCAGCTCCTGGCGGCGCAGGGGGATCAGCGCATTCAGCGCGGCGAGTTCAGCATTCAGCTGATTGCGCTGGTCGCCACTGATGGCTTTGCCGTTGTCTTTACCCGCCTTGAGGATCGAATTGATCTGCTGGATGCGCGTTTGGCTGCTGCTGATTTCGGTTTGCGCGCGCTCGGGGCGGGTTTGCGCCGCGATGGTCAGGCTGTTGGCGTCGGCCAACTCTTTTTGCAGATCGCCTTGCTGGGTGGTGCGCTGCACCAATAATTGCTCAAGCTGCGGCACCGCAAGTGTTGCGTAGCGCTGTGCGACCGGGGTGATTTTGGTGGCTTTCAGCCGCACCAGATCACGCTGGTTTTCGGTGGTCTCACGCGGTGCATCGGCCAACTGGCGCTTGAGGTCGGTGAGGCGCTGCTCGTAATCCTGCTGGTTGCCCAGAAAGGTCAGGGTCTGCTGCAGAATGGATTGCAGCGCCTTCATGTCGGCGTCGGGCAGCTTGCGGTCAGGCAGCTTGTCCAGAGATTGCTGGATGGCGTCGGCGCTGGGCGGGTCGGCGGCGTAAACGCTGCCGACACAAAGCGTCAGGCCGAGCAGGGCAGTGGCTAAAAAAGTGCGCAAAGTCGTCATGGTTACCGGTCGAGCAAGGTAAAGAAGGTTGGGGGCGTGACGCCGTAGCCCCGCAGTTTAGAGGAAGAGTCCAGGGCCTGGACGACTTCCTTCGGGGAATTTGACGCCGACTTTTCCGATCTTGTTCCCGTCCATGACCGCGACGGTCCACAGAGTGTTGTTCCACTCTACCTGATCGCCCACCACGGGCGCGCCGCCGACTTTTTGGGTGATGAAGCGGCTCAGTGGCATGTCCGGGTCGATCCCTTCGAGCTTGAGGCCATACAGGGCGGAAACCGCGCCCAGTTGCGCGTCGCCTTCGAGTACGAAGTCGCCAAAAAAACGCAGGTCGAGGCCGCGTTGCGGTGCCTGGCTGAACAGTTTGCCCAACGCCGGCAGGTTGTGTTCGTGGCCGATGACGCAGAGCAAATCATCCACTTCCAACACCGTACTACCCGACGGATGGAGCAGTTGCTGGCCACGAAACAGCGCGGCGATGCGCGTACCTTCGGGCATTTTCAGCTCCCGCAGGGCCGCGCCGATGCACCATTTTTCCGCGCCCAGGCGGTACACGAACAGCTCCCACTCGCTGGTGACGTGCACTTCCAGGGCTGCGCGGGAAATCGGCGCCGGGTCTGGCGGTACGGTCACTTTCAGCAGCTTGGCCACCCACGGCAGGCTGGTGCCTTGTACCAGCAGCGAAACCAGCACGATAAAAAAGGCCAGGTTGAAGTACAACTGCGCATGCGGCAGGCCGGCCATGAGCGGGAACACCGCCAGAATGATCGGTACTGCGCCGCGCAGCCCGACCCAGGCGATAAAGGCTTTTTCGCGACCGTGGAACGCCTTGAACGGCAGCAGGCCGATCATCACCGACAGCGGCCGCGCAAACAGGATCATCCACAGCGCCAGGCCCAATGCCGGCAGCGCGATGGGCAGCAAGTCGTGCGGTGTGACCAGCAAACCCAGCACCAGGAACATGCCGATTTGCGCCAGCCAGGCCATGCCGTCGAGCATGTGCAAAATGCCATGACGGCTGCGCACCGGGCGGTTGCCGATCACCAGGCCGCACAGGTACACGGCGAGGAAGCCGCTGCCGTGCAGGGCGTTGGTCAGGGCGAACACGAACAGGCCGCCGGCGATCACCAGGATCGGGTAAAGGCCGTTGGCCAGGTTGATGCGGTTGACCATCTGCAGCATCAGCCAGCCGCCGCCGAGGCCCACGACGCCGCCGATGCCGAATTCGCGCACCAAGTGCGTCAGCAGGCTCCAGTGCAAGCCGGTCTGGCCGCTGGCGAGCATGTCGATCAGGGTAACGGTGAGGAACACCGCCATCGGGTCGTTGCTGCCGGATTCGATCTCCAGGCTGGCGGTGACCCGCTCGTTCAGGCCTTTGCCGCCGAGCAGCGAGAACACCGCTGCGGCGTCCGTGGAGCCGACGATGGCGCCGATCAGCAAGCCTTGAATGATATTGAGGTTGAACAGCCACGCGGCCGCCATGCCGGTGAGGCCGGTGGTGATCAATACGCCCACCGTGGCCAGCGACAACGCCGGCCACAGTGCCACGCGGAAACTGGCGACGCGTGTGCGCAGGCCGCCGTCGAGCAAAATCACGGCCAGGGCGAGGTTGCCCACCAGGTAGGCGGTTGGGTAATTATCAAAGATGATGCCGCCGCCATCGACGCCAGCGATCATGCCCACGGCCAGGATGATCACCAGGATCGGGATGCCCAGGCGCGACGATAAAGAACTGACCAGAATGCTCGCACTCACCAGCAACGCGCCGATCAAGAACAGGCTGTTGATGGTTGTCGCATTCAAAGGGCAGTACTCCATGAGCAGGAAAGACGGGCACAAACTGACCATGCAGTCTGCGTGCCAGCGATTCTAACCTGTTGAATTGCTGTGCTGTCAAAAAGGTTTTTCTGAATCGCACACATCCAAATGTGGGAGCGGGCTTGCTCGCGATTGCGCTGTGTCAGTTGAAAAATACTCATCTGACACGCCGCTGTCGCGAGCAAGCCCGCGCCCACATTTTTTGCCGAGGCGTCAGTTATAGGCGAAAACGGCCCACCATCCCGTTCAAATCCACCGCCAGTCGCGACAGCTCATTGCTCGCTGCACTGGTTTGGCTGGCACCGGTCGCCGATTGCACCGACAAATCCCGAATATTCACCAGGTTGCGGTCCACTTCCCGCGCCACTTGCGCTTGTTCTTCGGCTGCGCTGGCGATCATCAAGTTGCGCTCGTTGATCTCCACAATCGCCGTATTAATGGTATCCAGCGACAAACCTGCACCTTTGGCGATGCTCAGCGTCGACTCCGCGCGCTCGGTGCTGTTACGCATCGAGTCCACGGCGTGTTCGGTGCCGGATTGAATGCTGCCGATCATCCGTTCGATTTCGCTGGTCGATTGCTGGGTGCGATGGGCCAACGCCCGCACTTCATCTGCAACCACGGCAAAACCACGGCCCGCTTCGCCCGCCCGCGCGGCTTCAATCGCTGCGTTGAGCGCCAGCAGGTTGGTCTGGTCGGCCAGGCCACGAATCACGTCGAGCACTTTGCCAATATCACGCGACTCATTGGCCAAGTCGCTGATCAAGGTGGCGGTGGCTTGCACTTCGCCGCTCATGCGCTCAATGGCGCTGACGGTTTCTTGCACCAGGTCGCGGCCGTCACCGGCAGACGTGGTGGCTTCGCGCGAGGCTTGGGAGGTGCTGACGGCATTGCGCGCGACTTCTTCGACGGCGCTGGTCATCTGGTTGACGGCGGTGGCGGCTTGTTCGATTTCATTGTTTTGCTGCGTCAGGCCACGCGCGCTTTCGTCGGTGACGGCGTTCAGTTCTTCGGCGGCAGAGGCCAACTGAGTGGCGGAGCCTGCGATGCGTTGCAGGGTGTCGCGCAGCTTGTCCTGCATTTTGGCCATGGCGGCGAGCAGGCGGCCGGCTTCGTCGTTGCCGTCGACCTTGATCGGGCGCGTCAGGTTGCCTTCAGCCACCGCTTCAGCCGCTTCCAGCGCTTGCGCGATCGGCAGGGTGATGCTGCGGGTCAGTAGCCACGCGAACAGTATCGTCAATGCCGTGGCGATAATCAGCAGGCCGACCACCATCGAAAACGCCGACGTGTATTGGTCTTCGGCGTCGCGGTTGGTGGCCAGGACCATCTTGTTATTGAGGTCCAACAAGCGCGTCAGCACGCTGTTGACTTGCTCGGAGTTGCTCAGCAACTCGGTATTCAGCAGGCCGCGCAGCGCATCCACTTGGCCTGCGCGCGACAGGCTTTTCATGCGCTCTTCGATCTGATGATACTGGGCAAGCAGCCGAACGTATTCGTCGTAGGCGACGCGCTCCTCGTTGCCTTCGATCAGTTTTTCGTAGACGCCTTGGGCAGCACGAATTTGCTGGTTGCGCAGCTCAAAGGCTTCGAGGGTCTTTTGCTGCACTTCCGGCTCGCGGTTAGTCAGCAAACGGTACGACAACACCCGCAGGCGCAGCGTCAATTGGGTGAACTCATCGAGGGCGCGAATGCTCGGCACACTGCTCAGGGTGATGTCTTGGGTCGCACTGCGCATCTTGCCCAGTTGACTCAGGGCGAACACACCGAGAAACAACATGAGTGCACCAATAAAAGCGAAACCGAGAAAGGCTCTTGGAGCAATATTCATATGACGAAGTGACATGCTGGAATCCTGGGGGAGAAGCGCGATCCATGCGGCCATCAGACGGGGTGTGAATGGCCTATCGGCGATGCGACTAAAGTCTTAAGGGGGCGCGCGCTTTTGTCGCATCTGACCGGGGGTTGGGTGGATTCAGGAACCAGATGGGGTAATTGCAGTCACTAAGGCTCGAAAGCGCGGCCCGGCGGCTAAAAAACGGGCTGCGCGCCGGGGATAACCCTGGCATCCGAGGTGAATTTTCTTTATCGTCACCGCCCTTTAAAAATGCCCGAGAAATCAAAATGTTAGAAGCATCCCTCAGCCAGCTGGAACAACTGGTCAGCGACTTGGTACAACAGAATCAGGACCTGTTGGGCAGCAATGAATCGCTCAAGGCCGAACTGGCCCGCGCCAAGGACGACAACGACAGCCTGCAACTGAACTTGATGGAGCAGGAAGAAAAAAACGGCGCCACGGCCGCGCGCATCCAGGCATTGGTTGAGCGTGTGAGCGCAGGTCCTGTCGGCGCATGAACGAAGGAATAAAGGTCGTTTCGATTCTCGGAGAGGATTACTCGATCAAGGCGCCGCAAGGGGAAGATCAAACCCTGATGCACGCTGTGACCATGCTCAAGGCCTCCCTGGCCACCACCAAGAAAAAGTACCCGACGCTGATCGGTGACAAATTATTGGTACTGGCCGCGCTGAACCTGTGTGCCGAGCAGATCGAAATGCAAAAGCATCACCAGCAGGAACTCGACCGTTACCAAGAGCAAGTCAGCGCCACGGTCGACGTGATCTCCAAGGCTATCGGGCAGCCGTGAGCGTCTAGGGGTTAGAACCACTCATCCTGCATCCCCAGGCACGTGTCATCGCGTGCCTCCAGAATCGCCAGTTCATGATGGCAGCTCGGCACTTCCCAGGTCAGGAAGTACCGGGCGGCCTGGAGCTTGCCTTTATAGAAGGCGACATCGGCCGCATCGCCCTTGGCCAAGCCTTCTTCGGCGCGAATCGCCTGTTCCAGCCAGCGCCAGCCAATCACCGTGTGCCCAAACACTTTCAAATACAGCGCCGAATTCGCCAGGCTACTGTTGACCTTGCCTTGCGCAAGATCGGTCAGCAGGCCCAGCGTTACGCTTTGCAGGCGCGCCACCAACTGTTCCAGTGGCTCTCGCAGCGCCGTCAGTTGCGCGTATTGCTGAGCGCGTGCGCCGGTTTCGGCGATCAGGCGGATCAGTTGTTTCAAGCCGGCACCGCCGTTTTGCGCGAGCTTGCGCCCCAGCAAATCCAGCGACTGAATGCCATGCGTGCCTTCATGGATCGGGTTCAGGCGGTTATCGCGGTAGTACTGTTCCACCGGGTATTCACGGGTGTAGCCGTGGCCACCAAGAATCTGGATCGCCAGTTCGTTGGCCTTGAGGCAGAACTCCGACGGCCAGGATTTGACGATGGGCGTGAGCAGGTCAAGCAATTCGTGGGCGTGCTTGCGCTCGGCGTCGGTTTCCAGCGTGGTGGTGTCATCGAACAACCGCGCGGCGTACAGGCCGAGGTCAAAGGCGCCTTCCACGTAAGCCTTTTGGGTCAGCAGCATGCGCTTGATATCGGCGTGCTGGATGATCGAAACCGGTGCAGTGGCCGGGTCTTTGCTGTCGGGCAGGCGACCTTGCGGGCGTTCGCGGGCGTACTCCAGGGAATACAGGTAGCCGGCGTAACCGAGCATCACCGCACCCATGCCGACGCCGATGCGCGCCTCGTTCATCATCTGAAACATGCAGCTCAGGCCCTGGTGCGGTTTACCCACCAGGTAGCCGACACAGTTGCCGTTATCGCCGAAGTTAAGCGCGGTGGATGTGGTGCCGCGCCAGCCCATCTTGTGAAACAGCCCGGCCAGCAGCACATCGTTACGCGCGCCCAGGCTGCCATCGTCCTTGACCAGGAATTTGGGCACGATAAACAGCGAAATGCCCTTAACCCCGGCCGGTGCGTCCGGCAGCTTGGCCAGCACCATGTGCACGATGTTCTCTGACAGCGAATGGTCGCCGCCGGAGATGAAGATCTTGTTGCCCTTGAGGCGATAAGTACCGTCAGCCGCAGGCTCTGCGCGCGTACGAATATCCGACAAGGATGAACCGGCGTGCGGCTCGGTCAGGGCCATGGTGCCAAAGAAACGGCCGTCGATCATCGGTTGCAGGAAGCGCTGTTTCTGCGCCTCGGTGCCGAAGCTTTCGATCAGGTTGGCGGCGCCCATGGTCAGGAACGGATAGGACGTTGACGCCGCGTTGGCCGACTGGAAGTGCGCAAAGCACGCTTGGGAGAGCAAGGTCGGCAACTGCATGCCGCCCGCTTCGAAACTGCGCGCGGCATTGAGGAAGCCGGCCGCGAGGAACGCGTCGACCGCCGGTTTGACCTCGGGAATCAGAATCGCCTTGCCGTCTTCGAAGCGTGGTTCGTTTTCGTCGTTTTTACGGTTGTGCGGCGCAAAGTACTTTTCGGCAATGCTGCGCGCAGTGCTGATGGCGGCGTCGAAGGTTTCGCGGTTGTGCTCGGCAAACCGTTCGCGCTGGGTCAGGGCCTCGGCATCGAGGACTTCGTACAGCTCGAAAGCCAGATTGCGGGAACTGAGCAGCGTCTCGGACATGGCGGTTTACCTTTAAAGGGAATCGCTTGAGTTTAAGTGTGCGAATGGATGCTGGATAGCAAGATTGATCTGGGTGATGCAGGGGCAAAACGTGGGTGAGGAGTTGACATGCTATCAACTGTGGGGGGCTTTACTGCATCTTTGATGTGGCGCTGTGGCGCAGCAAGCGGGCTTGGGGTGTCTTTGGATTTTCGTGCATATCCGTTCTTTGGGGGGATGGCTTGTATCGGTTTCGCTCTTACAGCGAGTCACTTTTGAACAGCGCAAAAGTAACCAAAACGCTCTTGCCCCACCACTCGGTGCCTCGCTTAGGCTCGGCATGCCCGCACACAGGCTTGAATCCGTGGGCCGCCGCGATGGGCCATCCTTGGCCCAGCGCGGCTAACCCGGCGTCCTGCCGGGTTACCCACGGATTCAAGCCTGCGTGCGGCCATCGTGGTTTAACGGGGCGCTTCTCAGATCAAAAGCAGATCAAAAGCAAGAGCACGGCGGCCTGAAAGCCGACCTGAGTGGTTGAAGCAGATCAGAAGCAGATCAAAGGCGGGTTTTGCATACACAGTAGATCTGCTTTTTTTTTGCTTTTTGTGGGAGGGGGCTTGCTCCCGATAGCAGTGTGTCAGTTGAAAAATATTTATCTGACACACCGTCATCGGGAGCAAGCCCCCTCCCACAGTTTGACCACATTCGGCTTGGGGATTGGGTCGGCTCTCGGGCCGCCTAGATGATCGTTCCCACGCTCTGCGTGGTAATGCCGCTTCGGACGCTCTGCGTCTGGCTTTTTCAGCCATAGAATCTCCCACAGTTGACCGCATTCAGCATGTGAGATTGGGTCGGCTTTCAGGCCGCCTGCTTTTGATTGTGATCTTGATCTAAGGCGCCCCGTTAAACCACGATGGCCGAACGCAGATATTACGGAGCGGGTAAACCGGCAGGACGCCGGTTTAGCCGCGACGGGGCAGGGACGCCCCGTCGCGGCGGCCCGCTCCGTAATGTCGGAGTGAGGGCACACCGAGCCTAAGCGAGGTGCCGAGTGGTGGGGCAAGAGCGTTTTGGTTACTTTTG
>NZ_LKBR01000087.1:0-214 GCF_002723595.1 Pseudomonas sp. ICMP 460 | reverse complement strand
TCTTCATGCGATACAACCGAATCAGGCTCCACAGCTACAACAACTATCTGTCGCCAATAGCCATGGAGCAAAAAGCGGCATAAACACCGTAATCGGTGTCCGGGATTACTTGACCAGTTCAAGCCCGCTCCCACAAAAAGCAAAAGCAGATCTGCTGTGTATGCAAAAACCGTATTTGATAGAGCGCAAGCCGGCCCAATCCCACAGGCAGAAT
>NZ_LKBR01000086.1:0-233 GCF_002723595.1 Pseudomonas sp. ICMP 460 | reverse complement strand
CCTGTGTCGGTTTGGGGTACGGTTCCTGGTTACCTGAAGCTTAGAAGCTTTTCTTGGAAGCATGGCATCAACCACTTCGTCGTCTAAAAGACAACTCGTCATCAGCTCTCGGCCTTAAGATCCCGGATTTACCTAAGATCTCAGCCTACCACCTTAAACTTGGACAACCAACGCCAAGCTGGCCTAGCCTTCTCCGTCCCTCCATCGCAATAACCAGAAGTACAGGAATATTA
>NZ_LKBR01000085.1:0-238 GCF_002723595.1 Pseudomonas sp. ICMP 460 | reverse complement strand
AGATCAAAAGCAAGAGCACGGCGGCCTGAAAGCCGACCTGAGTGGTTGAAGCGGATCAGAAGCAGGTCAAAGGCGGGTCTTGAGTACACAGCAGATCTGCTTTTTTTGCTTTTTGTGCTTTTTGTGGGAGGGGGCTTGCTCCCGATTGCAGTGTGTCAGTTGAAAAATATTTATCTGACACACCGCCATCGGGAGCAAGCCCCCTCCCACAGTTTGACCACATTCTGCTTGGGAGATG
>NZ_LKBR01000084.1:0-270 GCF_002723595.1 Pseudomonas sp. ICMP 460 | reverse complement strand
TTTTCGACACTGGACGGCGTGAGCGCGGTGCGCTGAGGAAGAACCCCAAACCAAACGGGATCAACCTGTGGGAGCGGGCTTGCTCGCGATTACGGTGTGTCAGATAAATATCTTTCAACTGACACACCGCAATCGGGAGCAAGCCCCCTCCCACAAAAAGCAAAAAAAAAGCAGATCTACTGTGTATGCAAAACCCGCTTTTGATCTGCTTCAACCACTCAGGTCGGCTTTCAGGCCGCCGTGCTCTTGGGTGAGAAAGGCTTGTTTGCG
>NZ_LKBR01000083.1:0-277 GCF_002723595.1 Pseudomonas sp. ICMP 460 | reverse complement strand
CGCGTCCGGCTTATTGGCTCAGGGCAAACCGGAAGCTGGGCCGCCCACATTACTGTGGCGAGCGGGCTTGCTCGCGTTGGGCTGCGAAGCAGCCCCAAAGTTGGCCGCTGCAGAGTGCCTGATACACCGCATTCGCCTTTATTGGGGGCGCTTCGCACCCCAACGCGAGCAAGCCCGCTCGCCACAAGGGGAGCCGGGCGTGACGCCTAACTCGCACGCGTCCGGCTTATTGGCTCAGGGCAAACCGGAAGCTGGGCCGCCCACATTACTGTGGCGA
>NZ_LKBR01000082.1:0-289 GCF_002723595.1 Pseudomonas sp. ICMP 460 | reverse complement strand
CCTATCAATGGGTCAGCCCAGTCAAATGTGGGAACCCTATCAATCAGTGAGCCCAGGCAAATGTGGGAACCCTATCAATCAGTGGGCCCAGGCAAATGTGGGAACCCTATCAATCAGTGAGCCCAGGCAAATGTGGGAACCCTATCAATCAGTGAGCCCAGGCAAATGTGGGAACCCTATCAATCAGTGAGCCCAGGCAAATGTGGGAACCCTATCAATCAGTGAGCCCAGGCAAATGTGGGAACCCTATCAATCGGTGAGCCCAGGCAAATGTGGGAACCCTATCAAT
>NZ_LKBR01000081.1:212-323 GCF_002723595.1 Pseudomonas sp. ICMP 460 | reverse complement strand
GAAGGTCACCCCGGATGCAGGTCCGTTACCGAAAGTGATGCCCGATAAAGCAGGCCCGCCGAAGGTCACGCCGGATGCAGGTCCGTTACCGAAAGTGATGCCCGATAAAGC
>NZ_LKBR01000081.1:0-175 GCF_002723595.1 Pseudomonas sp. ICMP 460 | reverse complement strand
CCGGATGCAGGTCCGTTACCGAAAGTGATGCCCGATAAAGCAGGCCCGCCGAAGGTCACGCCGGATGCAGGTCCGTTGCCGAAGGTGATGCCCGATAAAGCAGGCCCGCCGAAGGTCACGCCGGATGCAGGTCCGTTACCGAAAGTGATGCCCGATAAAGCTGACCCGCTGAAGG
>NZ_LKBR01000080.1:0-326 GCF_002723595.1 Pseudomonas sp. ICMP 460 | reverse complement strand
GGTCAGGTGATAACGGGTCAGGCGCTTGCCGGCTTCACCCACGCACACCTCCTCGATGCGCCCATGAATACCTTCGCCGTTCAGGCCAAACTGCAAAAAAGCCGGCTGACTGAGCAGGCTCTCCAGATCGAANACTGCAAAAAAGCCGGCTGACTGAGCAGGCTCTCCAGATCGAAATCAGGGTACTCGCTGACCAGTTCAACCTGGAGCGCGTACAAGGTGCTGATGGCTTCGGTGCCGTGAAACGCCAGCACCTTGAAGTCGTTGCGAACAGTGGGAATCACCAACGCGAAGTGCGCAGTATTGGCCGGCGCGTACATGCGCTT